>NZ_JBVJLI010000008.1:0-232211 GCF_055584805.1 Pseudomonas sp. NPDC090752
CGAATCCACCAGGCGCCGGTCATCGGCCTGGTCGCCCACGTTCAGGGGCAAGGCGCCGAACACGCTGCCGGCGGATACCCGCTGCAGGCCGTTGATGCGGATGTCGGCGATCCTGAACGGCGCCGCCTGGGCCAGGGAGGCTTGCAGCAGCAGGAGGGAGAGCAACAGTCGCGGGTAATTCATCGGGGGTTCCAGGCGGGCATTGAGGAGCAGCGCGGCGGCTGCCAGGCAGCGGGCGATGAGAATAAGGGCGGGCAATGTTTGGCGCGGTTAACCCAGGGTAAAGATGTGTAAAGTTCGCCCACGGCCCGGCGCGACGGGGGGATCATGGTGCCTTTGCAGAACCTGGCTACTGATTCCATGATTCCCGTACTGCTGGTCGATGACGACCGCGAACTCACCGAAATGCTCGCCCTTTACCTGGCTCGCGAAGGCTTCCAGGCCACTGCAGTTGCTACCGGCGAGGAGGGTGAGGCTCAAGCCTTGAGCGGCCGCCACCACATCGTCGTGCTCGACGTGATGCTGCCGGGCATCAGCGGGATCGAAGTGCTGCGGCGCATCCGGGCGCGCAGCCAGGTGCCGGTGCTGTTGCTCACCGCACGCGGTGACAACATCGATCGCATCGCCGGGCTGGAGCTGGGCGCCGATGACTACGTGCCTAAACCCAGCTCGCCCGGTGAGCTGGTGGCACGCCTGCGTGCGATCCTGCGCCGGGTACAGCCGCAGGGGGTGGCCGAGAGTCTGGCTGCCGAGTCCATCGGCAGGGGGGCGTTGACCCTCTGGCCAGGGCGCCGCAAGGCACAGTGGGGTACGACGCCGCTGGACCTGACCGGTACCGAGTTCAGCCTGCTCGTAGCGTTGGCCCGCCAAGCCGGGCAACTGGTGAGCAAGCAGGACCTGTCGCTCAACGCCCTGGGTCGCCCGCTGACCCGCTACGACCGGCGTATCGATGTGCACGTCAGCAGCATTCGCCAGAAACTCGGCCCGCGCGTCGATGGCAGTAGTTGGATCCAGAGCGTGCGGGGCATGGGCTACATGTTGATCGTCGAATGATGCGCCGGCGCCTGTTCTGGAAGTTGTTTCTGGCATTCTGGCTGGCCAACTGCCTGACCTTTCTGGTGGGTGCTGGGGCCTTCATGCTCGACGATCTGCGTGGCGATACCCCGGGGTTGCGCTCACTGCTGGTTACGGAGCTGAACCTGCTGCACCGCTACGGCGAACAGGCCGGCCGCCAGTATTTGCACGTATCGCCACAGCCCGACGATGTGCAGGTAGGGCTGTACGACGGCGCGGGCCATCTTTTGGCCGGCAGGGCTGTGGCTGAGACCCGTTTCGAGCGGGCACTGCTCGACCAGGGCGGCCAGGCCCTGGTGCTGCGCGCTTCAGTGGCAACCGATCTGGGTGAGGCACCACGCCCGCGTGGCATGGGTCCGCTGGTCACGGGTACGCTGATGAGTGCACTGTTTGCCATGCTCTGCAGCCTGTACCTGACTCGGCCCTTGGCCTGGCTTCGTACGGCCATGGGCCAGGTCGCTCAGGGCCGCTTCGAGGTGCGTGTCAAGCCGCGCCTGGGCAAGCGCCGCGACGAAATCGTCGACCTCGCCGAAGACTGCGACCGCATGGCCGGCCAGCTCAAGGCGCTGGTCGAGGCCCAGCAACAGCTGCTGCACGATATTTCCCATGAATTGCGTTCGCCGCTGACGCGCTTGCATGCAGCCATCGGCCTGTTGCGCCAGCAGCCCGAGCGTCAGGAAATGCTCGGGCGCATTGAGCGTGAATCGCGCCGCATGGATGATCTGATCGAGCAACTGTTGACCTTGGCCCGCCTGCAGTCGCAGCAGGGCGAGGGCGATTGTGCGCAGCTCGATGCGGTCGAGTTGCTCGCGCAGATCGTCGAGGACGCACGTTTCGAGGCCGGCATGAAGCGGTGTCAGGTGTCGCTGCAGGCGGCCGCCACATTCGTCACCAGGGGCCACGAAGAGTTGCTGTACCGCGCGTTCGAGAACGTGATCCGCAATGCGGTGCGCTACACCGCTGCCGGTACCGAGGTGTGCATCGAGGCCTGCTTGGTGGGCGCGGGTGATTGGCTGCAGGTAGGCATCGTCGACCAGGGGCCGGGCGTCGATCCGGCACGCCTGCAGAGCATTTTCGAGCCTTTCGACCGTGGTGGCGACAGCGGTGGCGATGGTTTCGGCCTTGGCCTGGCCATCGCCCAGCGCGCCATTGGCCTGCACCAGGGGCGGATCAGCGCGCAACCTGGCGAAGTGGGTGGATTGAGGATCACGATCCTGTTGCCGCGCCTTGCCTGAACAAGGGCGGCCAATCAGTTTTAATCGTCTACCGGCCAAGCATTACGGTTTTTAACTGGGCCTGCGCCTGTTGCAAGGTTTTGCCTTGGGTATTCAGATCGGCCAGCAAGGCATTCAGCTCAGCTTGAACTTTCGGGTCTGACACCTTCACGATCGCCCCGTTTACCTCGATTTGCGCTTTGTGCGCGTCAACGTAATCGGCCACTTTCAGGCTGCTGTCGAAGGTGCTATTGATCTGCGGCAGCACTTGCAGGAAGGTATCGGCCGGCACGCTTACGGTGCGGTCGTACGCTTTGTCGTAGACCACCTTGAGGTCTTCCGGCTGTTTGAGTTGGGCGTGTGCGGTATCCGCTTTGGCCTTCTGATCCTGCAGCTGGCTGCCCATGTCATTCAGGCCGGTCTGGACCGCCTTGATATCGTCGCGGCGCGAGGTGATGTCGTTCAGCGAACGCACCGCGCCTTTTTGCAGCAATGTGCCCAAAGGCTTCACGGCGTTATCCATGGCGCCATTGAAGTTGCTGATCACTGCGTAGTGGTCGCTGTAAGGGCCAAACGCCTGGGACTCATCGGGAGTCAGCTTGGGTACGTGCACACCCGGCTTGTCGACGATCCGGGTTTGCAGAAACTCGCTGAAGGCGGCGCGCTGTTTGGGTTCGTTGTCACCGCAGGCGGCGAGTGCAAGGGGCAGGGCGAGGGCGAGCAGCCAGCGGGGGCGCAAAGAGACGTTCATGTCGTTGAATCTCCTGAAATAAGGGTACGCCGGGCGGCGGGGGCGCTGCGCGGCGATACAAGGATAGTGCTTCGCGGGAAGGGATCCAACTTTCGTTCACTACGCTTGCGGCAGCGCGTAGCCGGCAATTCCCCGCCCAAGCTTGAGCGCCTGCGCATGCAGCACCCGCATCAAGTGCAGCATTGCCTGCGACGGCGGTTCGAAGCGCGAATAAACGAAGCTGATGTCGAAGTGAATCTCCTCGGCCAGCGGCACCACCGCCAGGCCGCTATCCTGGGCGACGAATTCGTCGATCAAGGTGATGCCCATGCCTTGCTTGACCAGCGCTACGGCTTCGTTGGCATTGGTGAATGACAGCAACGAGTCCAGGTGCAACCCTCTGCGCGCTATTTCCTCCGCCAGCAGCTTGCCGAAGGGCATGTCCGGGCGGAACAGCAGGAGCGCGTGGCCCTCCAGTTGCTGCAACCTCAGTGAGGTTTGCTGAGCCAGCACATGATCGGCGGGCATCACTGCCACCATGCGCCCACGCATGAAAGCCTGCGAATGCAGGTGATCATGAACCACTGGCAAGGCGGCGATCGACAGGTCGACTTTTTTCGACAGGATCTGGTTGGGCATCTCCCCCATTAGCGAGGTCTGCCATTCGATCTGAAGCGCTGGCGCCTCACGCTTGAGCTGGGCCAAGGCAATCGGAATCACCACCGTCGACAACGAGGCGCTGCAGGCGATGCGCAACTGGCGATGAGCGCCGGACGTCAGTGACAGCGCCGTCTCGTTGACCTGCAGCGCTGCCTGGTACACGCGCTCAACCTCACGCAACAGGATCTGCGCTTCAGCCGTGGGCACCAGGCGATTGTTGATGCGCTCGAACAGGCGATAGGCCAGGCGCCCCTCGATGTAGCCGATCAGCTTGCTCACCGCCGGCTGCGAAACGTAGAGCATTTTCGCCGCGGCGCTGATCGAGCCGGTCAGCATAACGGCACGGAACACTTCCATGTGGCGCAATTTGAACACCAGGGGGCTGGCGTCGGAAAGCATAGGCATTACCTTCGGTTATGGACTTGGCCATCTGTGTATGAGCGTCATGGCGGCGCGCGCAGTATCGTGAGCCCAGGCCAATCGCCCTGGTGGCGAACAATAACAAGATCTGTAGGCAAGCGCAGTGGCGCTTGAAGGAGCTGCCTATGAACATCTTTGACGAACCAAAGATCGATTGCCATAACCATTTGTTTGATCCCGCACGCTTCGCTTATCACCCCGACGCCCCCTATGCGCCGTCCGGCCAGGAAGTTGCGCCGCTGGAGCAGTTCAACCAGGTGATGGACGCTTATGGCGTGCGCCATGCCTTGCTGGTGGGGCCGAACAGCGGCTACCACACCGACAACCGCTGCCTGTTGCATGCCTTGGCCAGCGGCGAGGGGCGTTTCAAGGGCGTGGCGGTGGTCGATCGCCAGATCAGCCTGGAACAACTGGCCGCGCTGCGTGAGCAGGGCGTGGTCGGTGTGGCGTTCAACCCTGCGCTTTATGGCGTGGCCAGCCTTCACGATGTCGAGCCGCTGTTGGGCAAGCTTGCCGAGCTTGGACTGTTCGCTCAGGTTCAAGTCTGCGAAGACCAGTTGCTCGATTTGCAGGGGCTGATTGAGCGCAGCGCGGTGCGCGTCCTGATCGACCATTGCGGGCGACCGGATGCTGCCGCCGGCATCCAGCAGTCCGGCTTCCAGGCCTTGCTCCGGCTGGCCCGGCACGGGCGGGTCTGCGTGAAGCTTTCGGGCATGCAGAAATTCGCCGCCGCCGATGCCCTGCATTCGCAGAGCAGCGCCTACGTGCATGAGCTGATCAACGCCTTTGGCCCGCAGGCCTGCGTGTGGGGCTCCGACTGGCCGTTCATTCGCCAGCGCACGCGCGTGGATTACGGCCCGTTGTTGAAGCTGGCCGAACGCCTGATGCCCGACCCGCAACTGCGCCGCACCATCCTGTGGGACACCCCCAGGCGCCTGTTCGGCTTCGCCTGATGCCTATGCATTTGCCATTCCAATAACAAGAGAGCAACTGTCATGAACGCTGATCAGCACATCCGCGCCGGGGTGTTCGACACGCCTGCGCGCTTGCAACAAAGAACCCGCACTCGCTTCATGATCCTGGCGCTGATCTCTGGCGGCACCATGATCAATTACCTCGACCGCAGCGTGATGGGCATCGCCGCGCCGAGCATCAGCGCCGACCTGGGCCTGAATGCGGCGATGATGGGCCTGATCTTCTCGGCCTTTTCGTGGACCTACGCCGCCGCGCAGATCCCAGGCGGCATCCTGATCGACCGGCTCGGCACCAAGCTGACGTACTGGTTGGCGCTGACCCTGTGGTCGTTGTTTACCGGGCTGCAGGGCCTTGCCCAAGGGTTTTTGTCATTGCTGGGCATGCGCTTTCTGGTCGGTGTGACCGAAGCACCGTGCTTCCCCACCAACAGCCGCGTAGTGGCGACCTGGTTCCCGCAAAGCGAGCGGGCCAGGGCGACCGGCATCTACACCTTTGCCGAGTACACCGGCCTGGCGTTCCTCACGCCTTTGCTGTTCTGGGTGTTGCACGCCTATGGCTGGCGCTTTCTGCTGATGGCGGTGGGGCTGATGGGCGTGTTGTATGGCCTGGTCTGGTGGCGCAAGTACCATGAGCCGCACCAGTCCAAGACGGCCAACCAGGCGGAGCTTGACTATATCGCCGCCGGCGGTGGTGTGGTCGATGGCGGGCAGAAGGCTACGGTGTTCCGCTGGTCGCAGATCCCCGCGCTGCTCAAACACCGCAACATGCTCGGCATCTGCCTGGGACAGTTCGCCTGCAACTCGACCAATGTGTTCTTCCTCACCTGGTTCCCGACCTACCTGGTCACCGAACGGCACATGCCGTGGCTGAAGGTCGGCTGGGTGGCGGTGCTGCCGTTCATTGCCGCGTCGCTGGGCACGCTGGTTGGCGGCTGGCTGTCCGATGCGCTGCTGCGCCGTGGTTACTCGCTGAATGTGGCACGCAAGCTGCCGGTGATTGCCGGCCTGCTGACGGCGTCGGTCATCGTCCTGGCCAACTATGTCGAGTCGGACGCGCTGGTCATCGCAATCCTCTGCGTCGCCTATTTCGCCCAGGGCATGTCGGCGCTGGCCTGGATGATCGTGTCAGACATCGCACCCAAGGGCCTGCTGGGCCTGAGTGGTGGCCTGTTCAACCTGTTCGCCAACGCCGCCGGTATCGTCACCCCGCTGACCATCGGCCTGATCGTCAGCGCCACCGGCTCGTTCGTCTGGGCCCTGGTCTTCGTGTCTTCGATCACCGCGCTAGGCGCGCTGTGTTACCTGTTCATGGTGCGCGACCTGCGTCGCCTGCCGGATCTTCCCTGTGTCGAAAAAGGAGCTGAACAATGAACCAATCCCTGCAAGGGCAAACGGCAATCGTCACCGGCGGCATGCGTGGCATCGGCCTGGCCATCGCCCAACGCCTGCATGCTGCAGGCGCCCAGGTGGTGGTCTGGGACCTCGCGGTCGACGGTTGGGACAGCGTCGCGAGTGGCTTCGAACCGGTATTGCGCCAGGCCGTGGATGTCGCCTCGCTGGCCTCGGTCGAGGCGGCGTTCGCCGATGTGCTGGCCCGCGTGGGCCCGGTCGAGATCCTGGTCAACAACGCGGGTATCAACGGCCCGGTAGTACCGTCGTGGGACTACCCGCCCGAAGCCTGGGACAAGGTCATCGCCATCGACCTGAACGGCGTCTTCTACTGCTGCCGCACGGCCATCCCGCACATGCGCGAGCGCGGCCACGGGCGCATCGTCAACATCGCCTCGATGGCGGGCAAGGATGGCGTGCAATACATCAGCGGTTACTCGGCGGCCAAGGCCGGGGTCATCGCCTTCACCAAGGCGGCGGCCAAGGAACTGGCGCAGGATGGCGTGCTGCTCAACTGCATCGCGCCAGCCATGGTCGAGACGCCGTTGATGGCCGAGATGACGCCCGAGCATATCGCCGCGAGCAAGGCCAAGATCCCCATGGGGCGTTTCCTCAAGGCCGAGGAAATCGCCAACATGGTGGCCTGGATCGCCGGCCCGGAATGCAGCTTTACCACAGGCTTCGTGTTCGACCTCAGCGGCGGGAGGGCGACCTATTGAGGCCGCTTGGGGTCGCCCACCTGACGGCACTGGACCTTGCTCCCGAGGCGTTGGTGCGTGAGGCTGGCCGGGCCGGTTTCAGCTCGGTTGGCCTGCGCCTGCACCCGGTGATGGCGGGGGCGCAGGCGTACCCGCTGACAGTTGGCAGCCAGGCATTGGGCGAACTGAAGGGGGTGATGGCGGGTGAGGGTGTCGGTGTCGCCGATATCGAGTTCGTCTCGCTGACGCCGCAGGTGCAGGTTGCCGATTGCGAAGCGTTGCTGGCGGCGGGTGCCGAGCTCGGGGCGGCGAGCCTCACGGTTTCCGGCGATGACGAGGACGGTGTGCGGCTTGCGCACAACTTCGCGGCGCTGTGTGAGCTAGCCAATGTGTATGGCCTGCGGGTGGACCTGGAGTTCATGCGCTGGCGCCCGGTAGCCACCCTGCAACAGGCGCAGGCTTTGCTGACAGCGGCCGGCCAGGCCAACAGCGCGGTGCTGGTGGATGCACTGCACCTGTTCCGTTCAGGTGGCGATGTGGCGGCGATCGCCCAGGTGGACCCGCGCCACCTGCGGGCGGTGCAGTTGTGCGATGCGCCGCTGCAGGCACCGGTTGATGCACTGATCATTCAGGAGGCCCGTGAAGACCGGTTGCTGCCGGGGCAGGGGCAATTGCCGTTGGCAGCCTTGCTGCATGCATTGCCAACGGATGTGCAGATCAGTGTGGAGACGCCTTCGTTGCTGCTTCATGGGGGGCGTAGGTTGACAGCAGCGGGTGAAGTTACGCGCGCCTGGCTTGGCCGCAGGTGATTAACGGGATCAGATCACCCGGGCACTGTGCAACGCCTCCAGCGCTTCCCCGCGCAACCGCGCCAGCCGGTCATCGCGCCGCTCGCGCGGGTATCCCAGGCCAACCTGCAACGTCCGGCGCACTGTACCTGGGCGGTTGCCGATGACCAGCACCCGGTCACTCAGGTACAGCGCCTCATCCACATCGTGGGTCACCACCAGCAAGGCAATCCCGTGGCGCCGGGCCAGTTCCAGCAGCAGGTCTTGCAGCTTGAAGCGGGTAAAAGCATCCACCGCGCTGAACGGCTCATCCAGCAGCAACAGCTGCGGCTGTGCATACAGCCCGCGGGCGATGGCAACGCGCTGGGCCATGCCGCCCGACAAGGCCTTGGGCAGTACGTCGGCAAAACCGGTCAGGCCCACCTCTTCGATAAGCGCGGTAACGCGTGCGCGATCGTAGCCTTGGTCTTCGCTGAAACCAATGTTGTCGGCCACGCTCAGCCAAGGCATCAACCGGGGCTCCTGGAACACGAAGCCGACCTGCTCAGGGCGTCGCTGCAGGTGGCCGACAAAATGCCGGTCCAGTTGCGCCACCAGCCGCAGTAGAGTGCTTTTGCCACAACCACTGGGGCCGAGCAGGCTGACGATTTCGCCCGCTTGCAGTTGCAGTTCAATCCGGCCGAGTACCGGTGTGTCGCCGAACGCTTTACTTTCAACCTGCAATTCGAGCAAGGGTGCCTTTGCCAGGGCAGGTTGATGGATACGCAAGGGTTGGTTCATGGTTCAGGCCTTTGTGTCCGTGCCATCGAAAGTGTCCCGCCAGGCCAGCCAGCGCTTTTCCAGCCCGGCCAACAGGCCGTCGCTGAGCTTGCCCAGCAGTGCCAGCACGATGATCGCCGCCAGTACCAGATCGGGCCGTGAAGTTTCCCGGCCGTCGCTGAGCAGGTAGCCCAACCCACGCGTGGCGGCGATCAATTCGGCGGCGACCAGGAACATCCAGCTCAGGCTCAGCGCGCTGCGCAGCCCGGTAAACACTCCAGGGATGGCTGCCGGCAGCAACACACGGCGGGCCAGGCGCAGCGGGCCGAAGCCGTACATGCGCGCCACTTCCACCAGCTTGCGGTCGATGTTGCGGATCGCCGCCACGCCATTGAGGTACACCGGGAAGAACGCACCGATGGCAATCAGGGTGACCTTGGAGGTTTCGCCAATGCCCAGCCACAGCAGCAACAGCGGTACCCAGGCAAGGCTCGGGATTGCCCGCAGGCTGGCGAAGGTCGGCTCCAACCAGGCTTCGGCCTCACGGCTCAGACCGACCCAGGCAGCGAACAGCAGGCCGAGCAGGGCGCCGATGGTAAAGCCTGCCAGCACCCGCGAGAGGCTGGCAGCGACGTGCTTCCACAACGCACCGTCGGCAAGTTGCAGCAGGGTTTGCGCGACTTCGCTGGGGGCCGGCATCTGGTAAGCGGCGATCCAGCCGAGGCGTACCACCGCTTCGAGCAGCAGGATGATCGCCACTGGCAACGCCAGGCCCTTGAGCCGGCGAGCCCATTGCCGCGGGCGGGCTGCGCTGGCAGCCAGTAGGTTGCTGGGGGCGCTCATTACTCGATACTGGCCTTGCCGAAGGACGGATCAATCAGCTGGTCAATCACCTGATTGACCTCCACGCCACGCTTGACCAGCTCTTCGGATACCAGGATCGGTGCCGCGGCTTTGGAGGCGGCGACGTCCTGGGCAGTCAGTTGCGGCGTGGAGAGGTCGGTACGCGATAGCTGCAGCTTGGCCACATCCAGCGGCAGTTTCGATTCATCTGCCAGCAATTTGGCGAACTCATTCGGATGGGCCACTGCCCATTGGCGGGCTTGCTCATAGGCCTTGATCACCTTATCGATGGTCTGCGGGTGCTGCTTGGCAAACGCCTCGGTCACGCTGACCACGCCATAGCTGTTGAAGTCCTTGTTGCGGTAGAGCAGGCGCGAGCCGGCCTGCAGTTCGCTGGCGGCCATGTGCGGATCGAGGCCGGCCCAGGCGTCGACGTCGCCTTTTTCCAGCGCGGTGCGGCCGTCTGGGTGTTGCAGGTGCAGCAGTTCGACGTCGTCCTTTTTCAAGCCTGCCTTTTCCAGGGCGCGCAAGGTGAACAGGTAGGGATCGGTGCCTTTGGTGGCGGCGATCTTCTTGCCCTTGAGATCGTCGATGGTTTTCAGCGGCGAATCCTTGGCAACCACCAGGGCGGTCCACTCGGCGCGGCTGTAAACATACACCGATTTGATCGGGCTGCCGTTGGCGCGGGCCAGCACGGCCGATAGGCTGGCGGACGAACCGAAGTCGGCGCCGCCGCTGTTGAGGTATTCCAGCGAACGGTTGCTGCCCTGGCTGAAGACCCAGCTCACCTTGGCGTCGGGCAGGGCCTTTTCCACCCAACCGAAATGCTTGAGAACCAGGCTGACGGGTGAGTAGTAGGCGTAATCGAGGCGCACTTCTTTTGGGCTGGTTTCGGCGTGGGCGGCCGGGCTGAGGGTGAGCGCGACCAGGCCAGCGGCGGTCAGCGTCTTGAGGCTACGGGGGAGGGCGAGGGCCAGGTCGGTCAGGCGCATTGCAGGGTCCAGTCGAATGAAGGTGTGTTCATCCGATTGCAGGGGGCATGCCATATGGCCATATGCCCAATGAATCAGCCCTTCACGGCCACGCGCTGGCATCGCAGTCTGTTCATCACCACACACTCTGCTGATCTGCTGTTGTCAGGCGTACACCGCCCGCAATGGCTTTCATACATTTCTGGAGCAACCTGTCTCCCTTGCGCCGCTCGCTGGCGTTGCGTCAGGTGATGACCCGGCCGGTGCCGGCCAGGCCAGCGATGGCCTGTAGCTTCAGGCTTTCGATGTTGATCAGGTCTTGCACTGTGAGCACTGGGCTTGTTCTCGTTCGATCATCAAACTGTAGCGTGTTGCTTAGCGTCGCGGGCAAGCCAGTTTGCGCAGATTATCAGCTATGCGCCGTTCGCAACGGCACCTCCCGCAACAACCACGACAACCCGAACGCCACACAGCTAACCAGCGCAGCCACCAGAAATACCCCCTGCATGGCCCCGGAAAACGCCAGCAGATAAGCCTGCTGCAGCGGCGCCGACAATCCATGCACCGCCGTCGGTGAAAGGCTTGCGGCCCCTCCAGCTGCCGCGGCAAACTCGCCGGGAAGTCCATCCAGCAACGCTCGGGAGAACAGTGCGCCCAACACCGACACGCCCACCGAGCCGCCGATGGAGCGGAACAGTGTGGCTCCTGATGTCGCCACGCCCATATGCCGCCGTTCGACGCTGTTCTGCACGGTCAGGATCAGCACTTGCATCACCATTCCCAATCCCGCGCCGAGCAAGCCCATGTACAGGTTCATCTGCCACATCGGCGTATCCAGCTGCAACCGGCTCAACAGGCCGAGGGCGATCACCTGCAGCAGCGTGCCGACGATCGGAAAGATCCGGTAGCGCCCCCAGCGGCTGATCAGCCGCCCGGTGATGGCCGACACCACCAGCAGGCCGCCCATCAACGGCAGCATCTGCAAACCGGCGCTGGTGGGTGATGCATCTTTGACCACTTGCATGTACAGCGGCAGGAAGGTCACCGAACCGAACAGCGATACGCCGACGATCAAGCCGATCAAGCCGGCCAATACGAAGGTGCGGTGACGGAACAGGTGCAGGGGCATGATCGGTTCGGCGGCGCGGCGCTGCTCGAAAATGAAACCGACCAGGCCGATCACGGTAAACAGTACCAGGCACAGGACATCGAGCGAGGCCCAGGGCAGCAAGCTGCCGCCCAGGCTGGTGATCAGCACCAGCGAACCGAGCATCACGGTAAGGAAGAACGCGCCGATGTAGTCGACCACGTGCTTTACCGGCGCAACATGCGGGCGGAACACGCTGCCGATCACCACCACTGCCAGCAGGCCCAATGGCAGGTTGATGAAGAAGATCCAGTGCCAGGACAGGTGCTCGACCAGAAAACCGCCGATCAGCGGCCCAACCACGGTGGCCAGACCGAACACCCCGCCGAACAGGCCTTGATAACGCCCGCGCTCGGCAGGGGGGATGACATCGCCGATGGCCGCCATGGCCACTACCATCAGACCGCCACCGCCCAGGCCTTGCAGAGTGCGGAACAGAATCAGCTGGGTCATGTCCTGCGCCACCCCGCACAGCGCCGAGCCCAGCAGGAACAGGACGATAGCGATCTGCAAGACCCGCTTGCGGCCATACAGGTCACCGAACTTGCCATACAGCGGCACCACCACGGTCGATGCCAGCAGGTAGGCGGTGACCACCCACGACAGCCAGCGCAGCCCGCCGAGGTCGCTGACGATGGTCGGCAGCGCCGTGGAGACGATGGTCTGGTCGAGCGCGGCGAGGAACATCACCAGCATCAATGCGCCGAGCAGCAAGGGAATGGAGGCCTGCGTCGGCGGTTCGACCGGCGAGGTTTGCGGATTACGTTCGAGCAGGGTCACGGCTGCATGCCTTGGGTATACAAGCGGCTGCTTTCCCTCAACCCTGCCAGCGCGAAGCTGTAAAGGTGAGTGGCGACTTCATCGGCAGGCATGCCAAGGATTTCGTGCAGCGCGCCGGAGGCACCGCGTGGGCCGATCAGCAGCATGGCCCAGGGGGCGCTGACGCACAGGATGCAGCGGGTGAGGGCGGGGTGCTCCGGGGCAATCGCGGTGATCTCGCTGAACAGACCTTTGAGCAGCGCCAGCCTTAACGGCGCCCCGGCTTGCAGATGTGCCTGGCCATGCGGGCTGGGGGCGAGGATCTCGGCTGCCAGCACGCGCAGGTGCCAGTTGCTGCGCCGCTGCGAGGCCTTGTTTACCACCAGCTCGATCAGGGCGCGCAACTTCTCTGTTGCCGCTTGCTCGCCCAGGGTAATGCGCTGCAGGTCGGAAATGTCCAGGAACCGCCGCCGGGCTTCGTCGAGCACCGCCAGGTACAGGCCGTTACGGCTGCCGAAGTGATAGTTGATCGAGGCCAGGTCCACCTCGGCCTTGGCGGCGACCTGCTTGTTGCTGGTTTCGGCATAGCCAACGGCGGCGAACAGCTCGCCTGCGGCCTCAAGAATCCGAGTGCGGGTGGCTTCGCCATCTTTACGCGGTTCGCGCGGCGTTGTTGCCATGGCATCGACTCCGTAGAAAGTGCAGGGAAACTCAGGGTGATCGAATTTTAACTTAAATTCAATTTAAATTTAGCATCAGCAATACATGGAATGTGGCTACCGGACGGCGCACACTGCTAGGGCGAGCGGCCCCACCTATGGTATACAAGCCACTCAACGACACCACCATCGCCTGGCCCCCGGATGCGTCCACGTGCGGGTGGTGATTTTCATGCAACTGCTCCTTTTATTGAGAAACGGAGATTCGAAGATGACCGCCACCGACCGTCTGAGCCTGCTTCAGTATGAGCACCTGGGCCTGGACGATGTTGCCGCCGCTGAATTCAAGGTCGCGCTGGGTGAGTTGCGCAAGCTGGCGCTGGGTGACCGTTACGAGCACCATGCCGCGCTTCACCTGGGTGATATCGCCGAAGCTGAGAACCGCCAGCAACTGGATCAGACCAAGAACTGGGGCATCGGCTTTCTGCAGGGGCTGACCTGCGCTCATACCCTATCCGACGAGCAGATCAAGGCCTTGCACAGCGTGTTCCAGGTGGCTGCGAAGCGGTCTTTGGCGCGTTTGCCTGCTTGATCCAAGCAGGACAGCCGGCTGATTCTGGTCCAGACTGTGTAAGACATGTGCACAGCAGTACAGCAGTCGTCCACTGGATGTGGCAGCCTTTCGCGACCACGCCTGGTCGCTGAAGGGCGCATGCATCGAGGGTTCAGATGGTCGCGCGCGGGTCTGGCCGGTCCTTGCTGCTTTCGCTTAGCTTGCTTCTGCTGCCGCAACTCGCGACGGCAGAGGGTGACTGTCGGCAACTGACAGCCACCGGCAATCCGGAATATCCCCCTTACCTGTGGCGCGACCCGCGCGATCCCCAGCAATTGGTTGGTGCCAATGCAGACCTGCTCAAATACCTGGGCGAGGCGCTTGGGCTACAGATCCAGGTGCTTTACGGCGGCCCATGGTCGCGGGCCCAGGAGGAGGTGCGCACTGGCCGTATCGACCTGCTGGCTGGCTACTTTCTGACCCAGGCACGTCAGCAGGAGGTGGATTTCGTCAAACCGCCGTTCCTGCGGACACCCAGCGTTGTCTGGGTGCGCCAGGATGCGGCGTTTGACTATCGCAGTTGGGCCGATCTGCAGGGGCACACCGGCGGCACGCTGGTCAGTAATAGCCATGGCCAGCAGTTCGACGATTATGCCGCGGCCAACCTCAAGCTCGAAGCGGTGCCCAGCGCCAGGCAGGCATTCGAGAAGCTGCTGCACAAGCGCAATGACTATGTGATCTTCGAACAGTACCCCGGTATGGCGCTGACGCGGACGCTGGGTATGGACAATCAGCTGAAGGTCCTTCAGCCGCCGGTTTCCAGTGAGGGATTGTACCTGGCGCTGTCCCAGGAATCGCCGTGCAACCAGCCGGCGCTGCGTGAACAACTGGCGTTGAAGATGAAGGAAATCGTCTCCGGCCCGTTACCGGGGCAGTTGCTGGAAAAAAACCTTGAGCGCTGGAAGAAGGAACAGGCGCAGCTGCAGCATTGAAGCTATAGCGGTGGTGCAAATGCCCCCAATGCCCCCAATGTCCGCTTGGCCTCGGTCACACTGACCTCGCCGGGTAGCGTCACGCCATTCTTGATGGCAAGAATCTCGGCCATGACACTCACCGCAATCTCCGCCGGAGTCTTGCTGCCGATATAAATGCCGATGGGGCCATGCAGGCGCTTGAGCGTGGTTTCGGTTTCACCGAAATGCTCGATCAGGCGCGCACGGCGCAGTTCGTTATTGCGCCTTGAACCGATCACGCCAATGTAGAACGCAGGGCTGCGCAAGGCTTCTAGCAGGGCGAGGTCGTCCAGCTTGGGGTCGTGACTGAGGCCGACGATACAACTGCGAAGGTCGGGGGTGAAATCTCTGACCACGTCGTCCGGCATGCCAACGATCTTCTCTACGCCTGCGACGTTCCAGCCGTCCATGTATTCCGGGCGAGGGTCGCACACCGCCACCTTGAAGCCGTTGAACAGCGCCATCGTCGCCAGATACTCGGCCAGCACCCCGGCACCGATCAGCAGCATGCGATAGCCAGGGCCCAGGGTGTTGAACATGCGTTTTGCGTCGAAGCTGAATTGCTCGGGCGTATGGGTGGTGGTCAATTGAACGTCACCGCTGCCAAGGTCCAGCTCGCGGCGTACCAGGTTGCCCGCGTCGAGGCGTGGCAACAGCTGCTCAAGGCTCGACAATGACGGGCTGAATTCAAGGATCAGTTCCAGGGTACCGCCACAGGGCAGGCCGAAGCGGTGCGCCTCGTCGGCGCTGACACCATAGCGGACCACGCGCGGCAGCCCCTCTGGCATGCCGTCGCCCTGGTAGGCGGTGGTGTAGCGGTGGACCAGATCATCCTCGATGCAGCCCCCGGACACGCTGCCAATCACCCGGCCGTCACCGCGCAGCGCCATCATCGAACCCACCGGCCTTGGCGACGATCCCCAGGTGCGGGCCACAGTGGCCAGCAGTACCCGTTGGCCGGCTTGCAACCAGTCGCGGGCGGTGCGCAGGACCAACAGGTCGATGCTTTCCATGGGCAGGGCTCCTTAACGCATATGCAAGATGATCGGGCTGCTGCTGGCCGGGTCGGTATGCTCGCGCAACTTGCCGACGGCCTGCGCATCCACCGTACCGCCGTGATTGCCCCAGGTGCTGCGGACGAAACTCAGCACTTCGGCAATTTCCTGGTCCGACAACTGCTCGCGGAACGCCGGCATGCGGTAAGCATCCGGCACGCCAGCGGCCACGATCCGTTGCGAGCCGTTGAGGGTGATATTGATTGCCGAGGCATTCTCCTTGGCCAGCGCCGAGGTCGCGCCGGCCAGAGGCGGCATCCATTCGGCCTGACCTTTGCCGTCGAGGCCGTGGCACGTGGCACAGCGTGTCACGTAGGTGTGGGCACCGGGGCTGTTCAGGCGTTCGCCGGCCGAAACGGCCTGGTACTGCCAGGGTGCGCCGTCGCGCTGCGGGTCGCCCGGCAATGTTTTGAGGTAGCGGGCAATCGCCGCCAGGTCGTCATCGCCCATGAACTGGGTGGAGTTGTTGAACGCTTCGGTCATCGAGCCATAGACCACCGCATGCTGATTGCGCCCAGTCTTCAGGAATTGGACGATCTGGGCTTCGCTCCAGCGGCCTAGGCCCGTGTTGTGGTCGCCACGCAGGCTTGGCGCATACCAGCCATCGAGCAGCGCCCCTGCCAGGAACGGTTTATCCTCGTCATCCAGAGCTTTTTCGTTGAACGCCAGCCCGCGCGGTGTGTGGCAACTGCCGCAGTGACCTGGGCCCTGAACGATGTAGGCACCTCGGTTCCACAGTGCGTCCTGGCCAGGCTTGCTTGCATAGGGCGTGGTGGGGGCGAACACGCCGTTCCACAAGGCAATGGGCCAGCGCATGTTCAGCGGCCAAGGGATGTCGCTGGGGATATTCGCCTGCTGCGCTGGCTGCACACCCTTCATGAAGAAGGCATACAGCGCCCGCACATCGTCATCGCTGAGCTTTACGTACGAAGGGTAGGGCATGGCCGGGTACAGTCGCCGGCCACCCGGTGCGACGCCATGGCGCACCGCGCGGTCGAAGTCGGCGAGGCTGTAGTTGCCGATGCCGGTCGCCGGGTCGGGGGTCACGTTGGTGGCGTGGATCGCGCCCAGTGGCGTGGCCATTTTCAACCCGCCAGCAAAGGGCTTGCCGTCGGGCAGGCTATGGCAGGCCACGCAATCGCTGAGCCTGGCCACATACTCGCCACGACTGACCAGCGCCGGATCGGAACTGCTGGTTTGTTCACTGGCGAACGGCGAGGCGGGCTCGCGGGTCACGTACCAGGCCAACAGGCCTGCCGCGACCAGGCACGGCAGCGCCAGCCAGGTTGCGGTTCTTGCGAAACGACGCTGGGTCATGGGGCAGTCCTTGTCCGGTCAGCTGAAGGTATGGCGGCTTAATGGCAGGCTGCGCACGCGCTGGCCCGTGAGCTGCGCCACTGCGTTGGCCACGGCCGGCGCCACTGCCGGCAGCGGCGGCTCGCCGATGCCGCCCATCTTCGCGCCGCTTTCAACGATGCGTACCTGTACCCGGGCCATGCGCGAGGCCGGCAGGATCGGGTACAGGTCGTAGTTGCGCGCGCGCGGCTTGCCATCGATGAACACCGCTTCTTCGATCAGCGTTTGCGACAGGCCCAGCGCCACGGCGCCATTGACCTGGGCTTCGATGATCGCCGGGTTGACGATGCTGCCTGGGTCGATCGCCTGCCAGATGTCATGCACCTTGACCTGGCCACCTTCAAGTGAAACCTCGGCGATTACCGCCGCTTCAGAGCCGAACGGCGAAGCCATGGCCACACCGCGCGCGCGCTTGCTGCCGTCTTCGGCAGTGAACGGCCCGCGTTTCCACCCGCCGGACAGTTCGCCGACCGCCTGCAGCAGGGTGGTCAGACGCGGGTTGTCGCGCAGCAGGTGCAGGCGCAACTCGAAGGGGTCCTTGCCGCCCTTGTCGGCCAGTTCATCCAGGAACGATTCATAGAAGAAGTCGTTCAGCGAGTTGCCTACCGAACGCCAGTAACCCAGCATGGCCGGGCCTTTGACGTAGATCTGGGCGATGCGTTTGTTGGCGATGGCGTATGACTTGCCCGACAGCCCTTCAAGCGCCGTAGGGTCGATTTTCTCGCCCTGCTTGCCAGCCAACGCTTCGGTCGGGCCTTCGGTGGCGCTGACCGCTTCGATGGCCACGGGCAGGCCATCGGCATCGAGCCCAGCGCGGAACTTGACCACGGCGACGGGCCGCAACACATCGCGCAGGAATTCCTCCTCGCGGCTCCAGATCAGCTTGACCGGGCGGCCGACCGCTTTGGCCAGCAAGATCGCCTGCGGGTAAGGATTGGCCGAGTCATAAAGGAAGTGGCGGCCGAAGAAGCCACCCAGCAACGGCGAATGCAGGGTGATCTGCGCAGCGGTTAGGCCGGTACGCTTGGCGATGTCGTCGCGAAACATGTCTGGCGCCTGGTTGGGCAGCCACACCTCCAGCGAGCCGTCCGCGTTGAACCGCGCAATGGCCGACGGCGGCTCAAGTTGAGCATGGTTGAGGTACTGGTTGTGATAGGTGGCCTCGACCTTGGTCTTGGCGTTGGCCAATGCGCCAGCGACGTCGCCTTCGTTCTCTTCGTCGCGCGCCGGGCCCTGCTGGGCGGCCAGGTGGTCGCGCCAGGCATCACTGGAGAATTCCGCTGGCATCGGCCGCACCTTGCTGTCGGCACCGGGTTCCAGCCAGTCCACCTGGATCGCTTCAACCGCGCGTTTGGCGTGCCACCAGCGTTCGGCGACCACCGCAACGGCGCCAGGCAACTGATGCACCGAGTGCACGCCTTTCATGGCCTTTACCTGGGTTTCGTTGCGCAGGCCGCCGACGGTCATGCCCAGACGAGGCGCGTGCTGCACGGCGGCATGGAGCATGCCGTCAACCTTGATGTCGATGGTATACAGCGCCTTGCCGGTAGATTTGTCGTAGGCATCGACGCGGCGTACCGGCTTGCCGATCCAGCGGAACTGGCTGGGGTCGCGCAGCTTGATGCTGGCCGGGTCCGGCACCGGCAAATCCATGGCGCGTTCGGCCAGCTCGCCATAGGCCAGCGAACGGCCGGAGGCGGCATGCAGCACCTTGCCAGGCTCGGTGGACAATTCACCCACCGGTACGCCCCATTGCTCGGCGGCCGCCTGCAGCAGCATGGCCCGGGCCAGGGCACCGAGGCGGCGCATGGTCGGATAGCTGGTGCGCACCGACATGCTGCCGCCGGTGATGCGCATGCCATTGTCCATCACCACATAGGCTTCGCCAGGCGGGGCACTGTCGACCACGAAGGTGGCCGGGTCGACGTCCAGTTCTTCACCGACGATCTGCGCCATGGCGGTGTAAGTGCCTTGGCCGCCCTCCATGAACGGGCACAGCAGGCGCACCGTGCTGTCCGGGCGGATCTCGAGGAATGCAGGCACCTGGGTGCCGCGCTCTGTGGTGGCAGCCGCGGCAGCCTGCACGCGACCGGTGCCCAACGGCAGGCCGAATCCCAGGACCAGGGCGCCCACGGCGGTTCCCGCAAGAAAGCGCCGTCGCGACAGGTTGACCGTTGCGCCCGCTGGCAGGTCGAGCAGCGCCGCGGGGGTTTCGACAGGCGTGTTCATCAGGCCTTCTCCCCTTGGGCAAGCTCGTGCACGGCGGCGTGGATGGCGTTGTAGGTGCCGCAGCGGCACAGGTTGACCATTGCCGCGTCGATCTGCGCATCGCTGGGTTGCGGGGTGTGCTTGAGCAGCGCAGTGGCCGCCATCACCTGGCCGGACTGGCAATAGCCACACTGCGCCACCTGGTGTTCGACCCACGCCGCCACCACGCGCTTGCCCACGTCATCGGCCTCGATGGCTTCGATGGTGGTCACTTCACGCCCGACCACGCCGGCCACCGGGGTGACACAGGCGCGCACCACATTGCCGTCCACCAGCACCGAGCAGGCGCCGCACTGGGCCAGGCCGCAGCCATACTTGGTGCCTGTCAGGCCGAGGTCGTCGCGGATCACCCACAGCAGCGGGGTGTCGGCGTCGGCCTCGACCTGGTAGGTCTTCTGGTTGATTCGAAGTTCCATGGCTCACCTGCTGATCATCGGTTGTCAACGTTTGCTGTCAGGTGGGGAATACGTTGTTCCCCAATCCAGAAACGCTAGCACAGCGCTGTGACCGCCGGTCTGGCAGGGGCTGCAAGTTCAGAGGATCAGGCAAGCAATCCGGTGGAATGCGCAATTGCGCGGGGCAGTCCTGTTGCCCCAAGACTTCCCGGTAAAAAAATCGGATAATGCCCGCCATTCGTTCCGCACGCTTTCTGGTACCCCCGCATGGAAATCAAGGTCAACTTTCTCGACAACCTCCGTCTTGAGGCCAAATTCGACGACTTCACGGTGATCGCCGACCAGCCGATCCGCTACAAGGGCGATGGCTCGGCACCGGGGCCGTTCGACTATTTCCTTGCCTCGTCGGCCCTGTGCGCCGCCTACTTCGTCAAGCTGTACTGCCAGACCCGCGATATTCCCACCGAGAACATTCGCCTGTCGCAGAACAACATCGTCGACCCGGAAAACCGCTACAACCAGATCTTCAAGATCCAGGTCGAGCTGCCGGAAGACATCTCCGAGAAGGACCGCCAAGGCATCCTGCGTTCCATCGACCGTTGCACGGTCAAGAAAGTCGTGCAAACCGGACCCGAGTTCATCATCGAAGAGGTGGAAAACCTCGACGCCGATGCTCAGGGCCTGCTGATGCCGGTGGCCGACACCACCACCTACATCGCCGGCAAGGACCTGCCGCTGGAGCAGACCATCGCCAACATGTCCGGCCTGCTCGCCGGGTTGGGCATGAAGATCGAGATCGCCTCGTGGCGCAATATCGTGCCCAACGTGTGGTCGCTGCACGTGCGCGATGCGCAGTCGCCGATGTGCTTCACCAACGGCAAGGGTTCGACCAAGGAGGCCGCGCTGGCCTCGGCGCTGGGTGAATTCATCGAGCGGCTGAACTGCAATTTCTTCTATAACGACCAGTTCTGGGGCGAAGACATCGCCAACGCGGCATTCGTGCATTACCCCAACGAGCAGTGGTTCAAGCCAGGGCCGAAGGACGAGCTGCCGGCCGAGATCCTCGACGAACACTGCCTTGAGATCTACAACCCGGACGGCGAGCTGCGTGGCTCGCACCTTTACGACACCAATTCCGGCAACACCGAGCGCGGCATCTGCTCGCTGCCCTTTGTGCGCCAGTCGGACGAGCAGGTGGTGTACTTCCCGTCCAACCTGATCGAGAACCTGTTCCTCAGTAACGGCATGAGCGCCGGTAACACCCTGGCCGAAGCGCAGGTGCAGTGCCTGTCGGAAATCTTCGAGCGGGCGGTCAAACGCGAAATCCTCGAAGGCGAGCTGTGCCTGCCGGATGTGCCGCAGGCGGTGCTGGCCAAGTACCCGGGTATTGTCGCCGGTATCCAGGGCCTGGAAGAGCAGGGCTTTCCGGTATTGGTCAAGGACGCATCGCTGGGCGGGGAATTCCCGGTGATGTGCGTGACCTTGATGAACCCGCGCACCGGGGGTGTGTTCGCTTCGTTTGGCGCTCACCCAAGCTTCGAGGTGGCGCTGGAGCGCAGCCTCACCGAGCTGCTGCAGGGCCGTAGCTTCGAGGGCCTCAACGATCTGCCACAGCCGACTTTCGAAAGCCATGCGCTGACCGAGCCGAACAACTTCGTCGAGCACTTCATCGATTCCAGCGGTGTGGTGTCGTGGCGCTTCTTCGGTGCCAAGGCCGACTTCGAATTTGTCGAGTGGGACTTCTCCGGCCACGGCGAAGATTCCAACATCCAGGAAGCCGCCACCTTGTTCGGCATCCTCGAAGACCTGGGCAAAGAAGTGTACGTGGCCGTGTACGACACGCTCGGCGCCAACGCCTGCCGCATCCTGGTGCCGGGTTATTCCGAGATCTACCCGGTCGAGGACCTGATCTGGGACAACACCAACCGCGCCCTGGGTTTCCGTGCCGACATCCTCAACCTGCACAGCCTCGACAACCGCGCCCTGCGTGCGCTGCGCAAGCGCCTCGACAACTGCGAGGTGGATGACTACACCACCATCACCACGCTGATCGGCGTCGAGTTCGACGACAACACGGTGTGGGGCCAGCTGACCATCCTTGAGCTGAAGCTGCTGATCTGCCTGGCGCTGAAGAAGTTCGAAGATGCCAAGGAGCTGGTCGAAGCATTCCTGCAGTTCAACGACAACACCGTCGACCGTGGCTTGTTCTACCAGGCGCTGAACGTGGTACTGGAAGTGGTGCTGGACGATGAGCTGGAGATGGAGGACTACGAGGCCAACTTCCGCCGCATGTTCGGCAATCCGCGCATGGACGCGGTACTGGGGTCGGTGGACGGCAGCGTGCGTTTCCATGGGCTGACCCCAACCAGCATGAAGCTCGAAGGGCTGGACCGTCATCTGCGCCTGATCGAGAGCTACAAGAAGCTGCATGCCGCGCGGGCCAACGCGGTCTGATACCTTTGCAAGGGGCGCTCAGCGCCCCTCGTCAAAGCGATATAGCGGAACAGTATTTGCCCTATCGCTAATCCGTATTGCCATCCATTCCGTATCGCTTGCCGAGTGCTCTGCCCAGCGCTTAGCTATATCCCGCTCAAACCATACCAACCCCCCGGCGCGTAGACCGCCAGAAGGACCTCGGCCGCGCTTAGAACAGGAAGGCGCAGACCATGAGCACTCCTTTGGATACCAATGCTTTGAAGGCCCGCCAGCAGGCGGCGTGGGCCAGTGGCGATTACGCGGTGATCGGCACCACGCTGCAGTTGGTGGGCGAACGGCTCGCCGAAGCCTGCGACCTGCGCTGGGATGAGCAGGTACTGGATGTTGCGGCGGGCAACGGCAATGTCACCCTGGCTGCGGCCCGGCGTGGTTGCCGGGTGACCTCGACCGACTACGTGCCCGAACTGCTCAAACGCGGGGAAGAGCGCGCTCGCGCGGAACACCTCAATGTTGATTTTCAGGTGGCCGATGCCGAGGACTTGCCGTTTCGCGACGGCAGCTTCGATGCGGTCGTCTCGACCTTTGGCGTGATGTTCGCCCCCGACCAGGCGCAGGCCGCCCGCGAGTTGGCGCGTGTCTGCCGTTCTGGTGGCAGGGTCGGCCTGGCTAATTGGACCCCGCAGGGCTTCGTCGGGCAGATGTTCAAGACCCTGGGCCGGCATGTACCACCCCCCGTCGGGGCATTGCCACCGTCGCGCTGGGGTGATGAAGAGCAACTGCGGGTGATGTTCGAGGGTACCATCGGCGCCATGGACGTCAGCCGGCAGCACTTCAACTTCCGCTATCGCTCGGCTGCGCACTTCATCGAGGTGTTCCGTACCTGGTATGGGCCGGTGCACAAGGCATTTGCGGCGTTGCCGGCGGACGCTGCTGCGGCGTTGGAGAGCGATCTTACGGCGTTGCTGAATGAGCACAACCAAGGCGGGGCATCATCGCTGGTGGTGCCTAGCGAATACCTGGAAGTGGTGATCATGAAGCGTTGACCTGGATCCGAGTTAGCATAGGGCGCCCAAACACTGTCAAGGACGTACTGGTGATCAAGCTTTTCAACCGCCTGAGAGGCTGCCTCGTGGCTAAGCCAGGCAAACAACAGCCCGTCGAACCTGTTTTTGCGCCTACCCGTGTCGAGCAGAACCTGGCCTGGTTGCCACGTAACCGGGTATTGGAACCACTCGACCTGCCGCTTCCGCTAGGTTTGATTGGCGCGCCATTGCAACACCGCTATTCAGCTTTCATGGCGCAGGTAGCGAAAGCGACCGCGCCGCTGGACGATGTCCCGCTGCGTGACGCCGGTCGGCGGTTGGCCAGCGAGTTGCTGACCCAGGCAATCACCCTGGGCAGCAGCAAGGCCCATGAGCAGTCGGACGAGGTGTACTGGCTGGTGCAGAGCGCCGCCATCGCATCCTTGTTTGCCGACGGGGCGCAGAGCGCCGAGTTCGCGAGCTACCGCCAGCATGTTCAGTCTTATGAATCGGCCTCTCGTATGTCTACCCAGGTCATGGCATTCGAGCGCTACGTGGCTGCCAATGGCCAGCCGGTTGAAGACGAAGAGATGCTGTCCACTTCAGCGGATGATCACTATCGGGTTCTGGTGAGGCCTTGGGAGGCGGGAAATACGCATTGGGTCTATTCACCACGGATTGTCGATACCCGTGCAGGCACCTGCCTGTTGCGTTTCAGTGATGCTCGATGGTCATCGGACATGAGCACCTGGCATACCCCGACAACGGTCGAGTTGGTGTTGCGCAAATATCCGGGCGGGAAGGAGGCGAGGGTGTTTATCGACTGTGCAAACCGCTGCGCACGGTTGGAGAAGGGCAGCGAACTCGAACTGACGCAGCTGGAGTGCGCGCTTGACGCGTACCGGGGAAATGATTAGTTCTTGCACTTGGCCATGACCACCTGGCAGGTGTTCGGTGTCCCGCCGGACCGCCCTGCATAGCGGATGCAATTGTTCATCGATTTCTGTCGGGCAATGCTCAGCGTGTTGCCCCACGCCAGGCCCCCTTCGCCCAGGCTGGGCACGGCTTTGGCGAAGCAGTTCGAGCCAGGTGTCGCTGCGTAGTAGCGCGCCTTGCTGCTCTTGTTCGAACATCCCGCGTTCACCGCCAGGCTGAGGGCTAGAAGGGCATGCGCCGCCCACAACGCGTAGGGCCGTGCCGAGTTAACGCTCATGCCTTTGCCTCTGCAGGGGTGGTTAATGCTTTAAGGATAGGTCAATCAAGCCAAGCGGTGAACTTATCGGACGACATCGTGATCACTTGCATTGCGCACCCCGCGCACGCCTGATGGACCGGGTATTCGCGCCAGGTCATCAGTTCCGGGTCACTGACTGATAAGGAGGCGCCGTGACCGCTACTGAGCAAACCCTCTACCGATGCACGCCCAGCCCGTTGCATGCGATTCTGCTGGCCGGCACGGTTCCGTTGTTCCTCGGCGCCTTGCTGAGCGATATCGCCTACTTCAAGAGTTACCAGATCCAGTGGAGCAACTTCGCCGCCTGGCTGATTGCGGGTGGGTTGCTGTTCTGCGGGCTGACACTGTTGTTCGCCCTGGCCAACCTGATCCGCGCCGAGCGCAAGGGCGGGCGGCCGACGTTGTATTTCCTCTTGCTGCTGGTGACCTGGGTACTGGGTCTGGTCAATGCGTTCGAGCATGCCAAGGACGCCTGGGCGGTGATGCCGGCGGGGCTGGCGCTGTCGCTGGTGGTGACGGTGCTGGCCTGCGTGGCGGCCTGGCTGGGGATGAGCAATCTGCGTTCGGGAGGTGAGGCATGAAGCCATTGCAGGCATTGCCAGTATTGAGCGTGGCGCTGCTGTTGAGCGCCTGTGGCGGTGACGGTGAGGCCACTCAGGCGCTTGGCCCTGACCCGAAACTACCCGCCCCGGAGCGGGGCCTGCTGCCGAGCATGAAGATTGCCCAACCTGCGCAGTGGGGCGAGCAGAAACCGACGGTGCCGGAGGGCTACAGCATCACTGCCATCGCCACCGGTCTTAAAATCCCGCGTCAGAGCCTGGTACTGCCCAACGGCGACATTCTGGTGGCCGAAGGCCGGGGTGGCAATGCCGCAAAACTCAAACCCAAGGATGTCATCGCCAGCCAGATCAAGGCCAAGGGCAACACCCAGGTCAAGGGCGGCAACCGCCTGACCCTGCTGCGCGACGCCGACGGCGATGGCACCTACGAGGTGCAGACGGTGTTCGCCGAAAACCTCAACGCGCCGTACGGCCTGGCCTTTGCCGATGGCAAGCTGTATGTGGCCAACCAGGATGCGCTGGTGCGTTTCGATTATCAGGACGGCCAGACCAAAGCCGGGGGGCCGCCGGCCAAGGTCACCGACCTGCCAAGCGAGATCAACCACCACTGGACCAAGGCGCTGACCATCAGCCCGGATGGCCGCTACCTGTATGTCGGCATCGGCTCTAACAGCAACATCACCGAGCGAGGCATGGAAGCCGAGGTTGACCGCGCCATGGTCTGGCAGATTGATGCCGTCAGCGGCGCGCACAAGCCTTATGCCACTGGCCTGCGCAACCCGACCGCGCTGGCCATCCAGCCCGGCAGCGGGCAACTGTGGACGGTGGTCAACGAGCGCGATGAACTGGGCCCGGACCTGGTGCCGGACTACCTCACCTCGGTGCGCGAAGGTGGCTTCTATGGCTGGCCCTACAGCTACTGGGGGCAGAACGTCGATGAGCGGGTGAAACCGCAGAACCCCGACAAGGTTGCGGCCGCAATCAAGCCGGACTACAGCCTGGGCTCGCACGTCGCCGCGCTGGGCGTGGATTTCTCCCTTCCCGCCATGGGCGAGCGGTTCGCCGAGGGTGTGTTCGTGGGTGAGCACGGCAGCTGGAACCGGCCGAACCCGGTGGGCTACAAGGTGATCTTCGTGCCGTTCAACAACGGCAAGCCGGCTGGTGAGCCAATCGACTTCGCCACGGGCTTCCGGGGTGAGGATGGCAAAACTCGCGGGCGGCCGGTCGGGGTGACGGTCGATCCGAAGGGGGCATTGATCATTGCCGATGACTTGGCCAATACCGTGTGGCGAGTCACGCGCAATCGGTAACTCCAGCTATGGTGAAGGAGCGGCGCGTGAACCGTTCACGCGCCAATCCGGTCTTGATCACAGGGAAGCAGGCCTATGAATGCTCTTTGTACACTCGCTCGCGCCGTTGCGCTTGCCACGCTCGTTGGCACCGCCAGTTTCGCGGTGCAGGCTGCCGATATACCGATTGCCAGCGAAGCGCTGGAAAGCCATGTCACCACTCAGGTCACGGCCATCGACCAGGCTAATCGCCAGGTGACGGTCAAGGGACCGCACGACAAGGACGTGACCTTCCAGCTCACGGAGCAGGCCAAGGCACTGCCCAATCTCAAGGTGGGTGACAAAGTCGACATCTACGTGACCCGCGCGGTGGCTTATGTGCTCAACACCAATGTGGGTGGGGCGCCGAAAGCCAGCGAAGAGTCCGGCACCATCCGCGCCACCAAGGACAATCCCAACCCGGGCGGTGAAGCGTTCCGCCAGGTCAGGGTTACTTCGCAGATCAAGAAGATCGACCTGAAAACCCACGAGGTGAGCTTGTTGCCACCGGAAGGCAAGCTGCAGGTGGTCAAGGTTGAAGACCCTGAACTGCAGGCGCGGATGAAGAACTTGAAAGTCGACCAGACGGTTGATGCGATCTACACCGAAGTGCTGCGGATCGAGACCTCGCGTTAAGTCAGTACCGGCCTCTTCGCGGGGCAAGCCCGCTCCCACAAGTTCTCAAGCTATTGAGGAAAGCCTGTGGGAGCGGGCTTGCCCCGCGAAGAGGAATGACAGCAAACTAATATCTATCAGGCGAATAATGTAGGTGCATATCTTAGATTTCCATAATCCATCTCGATTTCAGCATCATGTGTGCACCCTCCCTCCTAACGAGTGCATAGATGGTTAACAAAGCTCTGTTTATCGGTTTTCTTCCTCTGGTATTGGCGCTTGTGGCCGGGATGGTGCTGCCCTATCAGGCCGCCAGCAACGCGGCAGTGGGGCGCGGGCTTGGGCACTGGTTATGGGGTGCCTTCACATCGCTGACGATCAGTTCTGTGGTGGTCATCGCGGCACTGTTGGTTTTGCGGGTACCCATGCCCGATCTGGGCAAGGCGCTGCAAGGTCCCTGGTGGCTGTGGATCGGCGGGGTGCTGGGCGCCTTGTACGTGGCGGCTGCCGCGGCGTTGACGCCCAAACTTGGCACAGCGGGTTTTCTGGTGCTGGTGGTGGCGGGGCAGATCCTGACGTCGGTAGTCGTAGACCATTTCGGACTGATGGGCGTGACCAGCAAGCCGGTGAGTCTGCCGAGGATTGCCGGCGTGATCCTGATCCTGGCAGGCGTGTTTCTGGTCCAGAGCACCTGGGCAGCAAGTCCGTCTGATGCACAAGCAACTGTCGTTAAACAGCCGGAAGGTTGATCACTGCTCGGGCTGACAGCACGCCCAGACCGTCTCGCGCAGCCAGCGATGACCTGGGTCACTGGCTTTTCTCGCGTGCCACGCCTGCTGATAAGCCAGTGGAGGGATGGGCAAGGGCGGTGCGAATTGGCGCAGGGTGTTGTGTTGCCGCATAGGGCCCACCGCGCGTTTGGCCACGGTGAGGATCAGGTCGGTGCCACCGAGCACCTCCACGGCGGCACTCCAGTGGGGTAACGCCAGCGCAATACGTCGCCTCAGGCCTTGCGCAGCCAGAGCACGTTCGATCTCGTCATGGGCATCCGGGCGCATGGCCATGAGCACGTGCGGACGCGTTAGCCAGTCATCCAGCGCCAGTCCGCCTTTGGGCGGCAGTACCTGGCGGTCGGCGATGCTGACGAAGCTGTCCTCGAACAGGGTCTGGGCCGTAATGTCTTGAGGCAGCTCGGGGAAAATGCCCAGGGCCAGGTCGAGCTCCCCATCGAGCAACTGCGCCATCATCGCCTCGCGGCTGGCCTGGCTGATGGCCAGGTCGACGCCGGGAGCCGTCTGGCGCAGGTGGCGAACCAACGGCGGCAGAATGATCCGTGAAGAATAGTCGGACAACGACAGACGGAAGCGGCGTTGGGCCAGGGCAGGCTCGAAACGTGGGGCGGCCAGCAGGCTGTTGAGGCTGGCCAGGGCGTCCTGCAGGGGTTTGTTCAGGGATTCGGCGCGGGCGCTCAGGGCCATCTGGCCGTTTTGGCGAATCAGCAGGGGGTCGTTGAAGTAGGTGCGCAATTGCGCCAAGGCATGGCTCACCGCCGGCTGGCTGCGGTGCAGGCGCAGGGCCGCTCGGGTCACATGCTTTTCGCTCAGTAGGGCGTGGAGAGCCAGTAGCAGGTTGAGGTCAATCTTGCGCAGTTCATCCATGGGGCGAATGGCCTTGGTGGCTTGATGGACGTTGTATCAGCCTAACAGATGTACCGCCCTGATCGTGGGCAGCATTGACTGGCCTACGGCGCTATAATCGCCGCCCGTTTTACTGTAATCCGAGCATTCCAATGGGTCTTTCCACAACCGCCACACCCGAACCTCGCCACCTGGGCGCCCCCGTGATCGCCCTGGCCCTGCTGCTGGCCGGCGCCTGGTTCCTCAACCTCAACGCCGGCTTCAAGCAGGTGCTGCTGCTGATTGTAGGCGCCGCATTGGGGCTGACGCTGTACCACGCCGCCTTTGGCTTCACCTCGGCCTGGCGGGTGTTCATCAACGAGCGCCGCGGCGCCGGCCTGCGCGCACAGATGGTCATGCTGACCCTGGCCGTGCTGCTGTTCTTCCCGGCGCTTTCGGCTGGCAGCCTGTTCGGCAACCCGGTGACCGGCCTGGTGGCCCCCGCTGGTGTGTCGGTGGTGTTCGGTGCCTTCATCTTCGGCATCGGCATGCAGCTGGGCGGCGGCTGTGCCTCGGGCACGCTGTTCACCGTGGGCGGTGGCAATGCGCGTATGCTGGTGACCCTGCTGTTCTTCATCATCGGCTCGGTCACTGCCACGCATCATGCTGATTGGTGGTTCGCCTTGCCGTCGTTCCCGGCGACCTCGATTGTCCAGGCCTGGGGCGTGGGGCCGGCGCTGCTGGTGAGCGTGGCCGTGTTCGCGTTGATCGCCTGGGCCACCCTGGTGCTGGAAAAGCGTCGCCATGGCGCCCTGGAAAGCCCGGTCAGCAGTGAGCATCAAGGGCTGCGCCGTTTCCTGCGTGGCCCATGGCCGCTGCTGTGGGGCGCGATTGCCTTGGCCTTGCTGAACTACGCAACCCTGGCCCTGGCCGGACGGCCTTGGGGTATCACCTCCGCCTTCGCCCTGTGGGGCGCCAAGACCCTTGCCAGCTTCGGCGTAGACGTCGGCAGCTGGGTCTTCTGGCAGGCACCGGCCAATGCCAAGGCGCTGGCCGCGCCGCTGTGGCAGGACGTGACCACGGTGATGGACCTGGGCATCGTGCTCGGCGCGCTGCTGGCAGCAGGCTTGGCGGGGCGTTTTGCACCAAGCCTGAAAATCCCGCTGCCGTCGCTGATCGCTGCGGTCATCGGTGGCCTGCTGCTGGGCTATGGATCGCGCCTGGCTTACGGTTGCAACATCGGCGCCTACTTCAGCGGCATCGCCTCGGGTAGCGTGCATGGCTGGCTGTGGCTGATCGCGGCTTACACCGGCAACCTGATCGGCGTGCGCCTGCGCCCGCTGTTCTTCGCCGGTGAGCGCCGGCCGGTGGCGTTGACCGGCTGCTGACAGCATTGCTGTATCAGGTGCAGAAATCTTCTGCACCTGGCCTGATTGTTCGATTCCTGCCGACTAATTAGCCTGAGTCGGTCTTTCACTCCCATCAGGAATCGAACATGGCTACCCGTATCGTGTTGAGCGCCACCGGCGCCGCCGACGTCATGCAGCTACAAGCCCTGCAAGCCCAGCAGCCTGGCCCCGGCCAGGTGTGGCTGGAGCAGACCGCCATGGGCGTGAATCCGCTCGATGTGCTGCAGCGCAAAGGCGGCGCGCCGCTGGCATTGCCCTGTGGCCTGGGCCTGGAGGCTGCGGGACGCGTCGGCGCGGTGGGCGAGGGCGTGGACAATGTTCAGGTCGGTGACCGCGTCGCCTATGCCACAGGGCCAGTGGGCGGTTACGCCAGCGGCCGTCTGTATCCCGCAGAGCGGCTGGTACCTTTGCCGGCCGAGCTGAGTGACGAAGCCGCTGCGGCCGTCTTGTTCAAAGGCATCACCGCGCAGTATCTGCTCAAGACCACCTATCCGGTAGGCCCGGGCACCCAGATGCTGCTGTACGGTGCAGCCGGTGCGCTGGGCCAGCTGATGGTGCCGTGGGCGCGGCACCTGGGGGCAACGGTAATCGGTGTGGTATCGCGCCCGCAGAGCGTGGCACGGGCGCAAGCGGCGGGCTGCAACCATGTGCTGGTGTTCGATGCCGCGACTTTGGCTGGTCAGGTGCGCGAACTGACCCAAGGGCAGGGCGTCGATGTGGTCTATGACTGCGTGGGCAAGGTATCGCTGGAAGCGTCATTGGACAGCTTGCGCCCACGCGGGCTACTGGTTTCGTTCGGCGGAACTTCAGGCGCGCCGGCAGCGGTCGAGGTGGCCACACTCAACAGCAAAGGCTCGTTGTACCTCACCCGTCCCTCGCTGGCCGCCCACACCCGCACGGTCCAGGAATACCAGCAGCGTGCAGCCGATGTGCTGGCAGCGGTCGCCGAAGGTATCATCCAGCCACGGGTGTGGCGCCGCTACCCGTTGGCCGATGCCGCCAGGGCCCATGGGGACCTGGAGCAGGGCTTCTCGGAAGGGGCGCTGATCCTCACCGCCTGATTGCCAACTACGCCACCGAGCCTTGCCATGGATGCCTTAGACAGCCGCCGCGCCGACGAACTTGCCACCTTGCTTGCCCTGTACGAGCGGGGTTCTTTTTCGGCGGCCGGCCAGCACCTGGCGCGCCACCCCACGGTGCTCTCCAAGCGCCTCAGTGCGCTGGAGCAGCGCCTGGGCATCCGCCTGGTGGAGCGCACTACCCGGCAACTGCGCTTCACCGACGAGGGCGAGCGCCTGGTGGCGCGTGTGCGTGAAGCCAGCCGGCTTATCGCGGAGGCCGAGCAGGAGGCTGCCGAGGGCGCAGCATCGGTGCGCGGGCGCCTGCGCCTGGCATTGCCGGCGGCGATGGGGCGGCGTTGGTTGAGCGGGATGCTGGCGGACTTCGTGCTGGCCTACCCGCAGGTGACGGTCGAGACCGAGTACGCCGATCGCTTCGTCGACCTGGTTGGAGAGGGTTTCGACGCCGCCATCCGTATCGGCGAGCTGGCCGACAACCGCCTGGTGGCGACCAAGCTGTGCGACCACGTGCGCATCCTCTGCGCTTCGCCCAGCTACGTATCGCGGCATGGTGAACCCGATAGTCCGCCAGAACTTTCAGGTCATAATTGTCTAGGATTCAGTGGCTTACGATCATTTCCTGAATGGCGCCTTACCTGTGGAACGCAACAGGTGAGTGTGAAGATCAGTGGCTCGTTGCGTGGCAACGACAACGAGGCGTTGCTGGAGGCCGCGCGGCGTGGGGTAGGCATCCTTGCTGGCGGTGATTGGCTGATGGGCGCGGACCTGGCTGCCGGACGCCTGGTGCGGGTGTTGCCGCAATGGCAGTTGGATGTGGCGGCAGGGATCTATTTGGTGCGGCCATCAGCACGCTTGAACACAGCCGCGCTGGGTGCATTCAAGGCATGGCTCGAAGCGCAGTTCAGGGCAGGGCCGCCTTGGCGCAAGTAGAACTGAGATTAATCAGATTTCAAATTAAGTAGTTCAAATAACTAATTGATTGTAAACGATTTATCTTTTAGTGACTGCGTGCTGAACGCACTGCTCATAGTACGTCTGCTTGATCGCCACGGGCTTCAGCCGTGAGCTGCTGTTGTAGGTCTGTTCAGTGATGCCCAAGGCCGTCATGCGCATCCAGGGTTTGGCGAACCTGCGCACCTGCAGCTTCTTGCGCGTGGCATACAGGGTCACGCCGGAGAGTTTGGCCTGCTGGGCCTCTGCGGCAATCTGCGAACCCCAGCCACAGGCTTGGCGATCGTTCTGGCTCAACGTCCTGGCCTGGGCACCGAAGGCAGTTGTAGCCACCAGGCAGCCTGCCACCATTGCTAGAAATACGCGCATGTTGCTGTCCTAAGCATTTGACGGAAAAAGGAGTTTGCCTTCGCTTCAGATGCTTGGGGGCCAGCATTTTTCAGCTCAGGTAGTGGCGATGAGCAGGCGATTTGCCAGCGCTGGGCGGAGGCTGTACAGCGCAAGGACGGCAACCCAGATCACTGACACCCCGTAGTTCAGCCGTTGGTACAAGCCGAACAACTGGCCGCTCTGGGCGGCTTGGGCCATTAGGATGACGGTCACTGTCGCTGCGATCACGCAGCCTAGGGAAAACAGCCCCAGTGCGCGCGACCCGACCACGGATTTGCCGGCCCATATCCACAAGGCGCTGGCCAGGGTCAATGAGAGGAACATCAACAGGCCAGACAGGTTGTGCAGTTGCTGTGACACTGACGGCTCAGCCGGTGCACAGACCTGGTCGCAGGCAAACCAGCCGGTGCCCAAGCTGCCAACGCCATGCAGCAGGAGTAAACCTGCACTCGCTAGCGCCAGCTTCGAACCCCGCCAGCGCCGCGCCAGGCCCAAGGAGAACAGCGTGAACAGCACGGCCAGGGGGAAGTTGTTGAGCAGTGGCGACCAGTGTTGGGTGGGGGCGCCTACGGCGCCGAGCTGGCTCATGGCTTGCTGAAGATGGTCATAGCCAGGGTAGGCGCGTGCGGTGAGCCAGACGCCCAGCAGCAGCCAGAACGGGATGATAAGGCCGCAGGTGAGCAGAAAGCGGTCGAGAGGTTTCATCAGGTGGTTTCCTTCCGTGGAATGGCCATTCGAAGCAACAACAATAATCTCAGGCAGTCGGTTTATCACGCCGCATCTGGATCACCAAGGTAAAGCGATCATCCGAATGAGTACACGCGGGTGCTGGGCCGGGCACCCGGGGCGGCGCTTTAATAAATACCACGTCGGGTGTATGTGATCGTACAACTGCTTGCGCTATCATGACGGCTGTCTTTCAAGGTGAAATACAGGGCATGACAGAGCAGCAGGTACAGGCAAGGACCCGGCGCAAGCCGCGCAGTCTGGCCCAGGAACTGGTCACGGTGCTGACCGAGCGCATTCGCAGCGGCCAACTCAAGCGCGGCGACAAGCTGCCGACCGAATCGCAGATCATGGCCGAGGAGGGCGTCAGCCGCACCGTGGTGCGTGAGGCGATCTCGCGGCTGCAGGCAGCCGGGCAGGTCGAAACGCGCCATGGTATCGGCACGTTCGTGCTGGACACCCCGGCCACCGGCGGCTTCCGCATCGACCCGGCCACCGTGGTCACGCTGCGTGAGGTGCTGGCGGTGTTGGAACTGCGCATCGCCCTGGAGATCGAATCGGCCGGGCTGGCTGCACAGCGGCGCAGTGACGAGGAAATGGCGGGCATGCGCGCGGCGCTGGACGAACTGAACGAAGGTGCCGCCCATGCCACCGATGCAGTGTCGGCGGACTTCCAGTTCCACCTGCGCATCGCCCAGGCCAGCGGCAACCACTACTTCGCCGACATCATCAACCACCTCGGCACCAGCATCATCCCGCGCACGCGGCTCAATTCCGCACGCCTGGCCCATGATGACCAGGCGCACTACATGAGCCGGTTGATGCACGAGCACGAGGCAATCTACGAAGCTATTGCCCGGGGCGACAGCGAAGGGGCGAAGATGGCCATGCGCATGCACCTGAGCAACAGCCGCGAGCGGCTGCGCCAGGCGCATGCGGAGGCTGAGGCGCAAGGGGTTTAAGCTTCCTGGCGTCAGGTCCGGCCTCTTCGCGGGCAAGCCCGCTCCCACAGGTTTTGCGACGTCTTCGAAACCTGTGAGCGCGGGCTTGCCCGCGAAGAGGCCAGTACAGCAAAAGAAAAGCCCCGCTAGTTGCGGGGCTTTTTGGCATCAGGGTATTCAGATCGCCCCTTCACTCCACTGCCCGTTCACCAACCGGCGAAGGCCCAGCGGGTTGCTATCCCGCAGTGCCTCAGGCAGCAGCGCCTGCGGGTAGTTCTGGTAGCACACCGGGCGCAGGAAGCGGTCGATGGCCAAGGTACCGACCGAGGTGCCACGGGCATCGGAAGTGGCCGGGTACGGCCCGCCGTGGACCATCGCGTCACACACTTCCACACCGGTCGGGTAACCGTTGACCAGGATACGGCCGACCTTTTCTTCCAGCAGCGGCACCAGCCAGGCGAATGCCTCGAAGTCTTCCGGCTCGCCGATCAGCGTGGCGGTCAGCTGACCGCGCAGGCCGAGCAGGGCGGCGCGCAGTTGCGCGTTGTCCTGAGCTTCGACGGCAACGGTGGTCGGGCCGAACACTTCTTCTTGCAGCAGCGGGTCGGACTCCACCAGCAACCGGGCGTCGGCCTTGAACAGCTGGGCGCGGGCCTGGCTGCCCTGTTGCGGCTGACCGGCCAGGTGTTCGATCCCTGCGTGTGCCTGCAGGTGCTCCAGGCCGCCCACATAGCTGCGCAGGCCACCGGCATTGAGCAGGGTCTGGCCGGCTTGCGCGTCCAAGTGCTGGCCGAGTTCGGCGAGTAACTGGCTGAACTGTGGAGACTGCAGGCCAATTACCAGGCCCGGGTTGGTGCAGAACTGGCCGGCGCCCAGGCACACGGAGCCGGCGAGTTCGCGGGCGATGGCTTCGCCACGCTTGGCCAGCGCCCCTGGCAGGATGATCACCGGGTTGATGCTGGACATCTCGGCGAACACCGGGATCGGCTGCGGGCGCTCGGCGGCCATGCGGCACAGGGCGTCGCCGCCTTTGAGCGAACCGGTGAAGCCGACGGCCTGGATGGCCGGGTGCTTGACCAGCCATTCACCGACACCACCGCCGAAGACCATGTTGAACACGCCCTTGGGCATGCCAGTGCGCTCGGCAGCCCGGACGATGGCAGCGCCGACCAGGTCGGCGGTGGCCATGTGGCCGCTGTGCGCCTTGAACACTACCGGGCAGCCCGCGGCGAAGGCTGCAGCGGTGTCGCCGCCAGCGGTGGAGAAGGCCAGCGGGAAGTTGCTGGCGCCGAACACGGCGACCGGGCCGACGCCGATGCGCATTTGGCGCAGGTCTACGCGCGGCAGCGGCTGGCGATCGGGCAAGGCCAGGTCGATGCGTGCCCCCAGGTAGTCGCCACGGCGCAGCACTTGGGCGAACAGGCGCATCTGGCCGCTGGTGCGGCCACGTTCACCCTGAATGCGCCCAGCGGGCAGTGCGGTTTCACGGCAGACGATGGCGACGAAGGCATCGTCCAGCTCGTCCAGTTCAGCGGCGATGGCGTCGAGGAACTCGGCGCGGCGCGCCGGGGCCAACTGGCGGAACTCGACGAAGGCTGCGGCAGCGGCTTGTGCCGCCTGGTCCACTTCGGCCTCGGTGGCCTGGGCGAAGTTGTAGGGCAGGGCTTCGCCGGTGCTAGCGTCCAGGCTCTGCAGGCGTTGCGCGCCAGCGGCGCTGCGCTGGCCGGCGATGAAGTTGTGGCCAAGAATCTCAGGCATGGGGTGCTCCTGTAGGTGAGTAATCAGGTAATAGGTGCCGGATTGAACAGGGTGATGTCGTTGTGCAGGCGGTGCTGTTCGGCCCAGGTCTGTTTGCGGCCGCTGGCCACGTCCAGGTAGTAGTGGAACAGTTCCCAGCCGAGTTCCTCGATGCTCGAACGGCCGCTGGCGATGCGCCCGGCGTCGATGTCGATCAGGTCGGGCCAGCGCTGGGCCAGTTCGGTGCGGGTACAGACCTTGACCACGGGTGCCATGGCCAGGCCGTACGGAGTGCCGCGGCCGGTGGTGAAGACGTGCAGGTTCATGCCGGCGGCCAGTTGCAGGGTGCCGCAGACAAAGTCGCTGGCCGGTGTGGCGCAGAAGATCAAGCCTTTGCGCGCGACCCGCTCGCCTGGGCCAAGCACGCCCTGGATGGCGCCGCTGCCCGACTTGACGATCGAGCCGAGGGATTTTTCGACGATATTGGAAAGGCCGCCTTTCTTGTTGCCCGGTGTGGTGTTGGCGCTGCGGTCGGCCGCGCCTTGCTGCAGGTAGCGGTCGTACCAATCCATCTCGCGTATCAGGGCGTCGGCGACGTCCTGGTTTTCCGCGCGCGAGGTGAGCATGTAGATGGCGTCGCGTACTTCGGTCACTTCCGAGAACAGCACGGTAGCGCCGGCCCGTACCAGTAGGTCGGAGGCATAGCCCAGTGCCGGGTTGGCGGTGATGCCGGAGAAGGCGTCGCTGCCACCGCACTGCATGCCGAGGATCAGCTCGCTGGCCGGCACGGTTTCGCGGCGGCGCTGGTCGAGTTTCTGCAGGCGGGTTTCGGCCAGGCCCATGATCTGCTCGATCATCTCGGTAAAGCCAAGGCTGGCGTCCTGCAGGCGATACAGCCACGGTTCGCTGAGGTCCACCGAGGGGTCGTTGTCGTGCATCACCTGCCCGGCCTGCAGCTTTTCGCAGCCCAGGCTGATGACCAGCGCTTCGCCACCGAGGTTGGGGTTGCGCGCCAGGTTGCGCACGGTGCGGATCGGGATGTAAGCATCGCGGGCGTTGATCGCCACGCCGCAGCCATAGCTGTGGGTGAGGGCGACCACGTCGTCGACGTTGGGGTATTTAGGCAGCAGCTCGGCGCGGATGCGCTTGACCGCGTGCTCCAGCACGCCGGTCACACACTGCACGGTGGTGGTGATGCCGAGGATGTTGCGGGTGCCGACGGTGCCGTCGGCATTGCGGTAGCCTTCGAAGGTGAAGCCCTCAAGCGGCGGCAGGGGCGCTGGGACGGCATCGCAGCGCGGCAGGCTGTCCAGCTCGGGTGCCGATGGCATGGAAAGCTGGCTTTCCTGCACCCAGCTGCCCTGGCGCAGGTCTTCCAGGGCGTAGCCGATGACCTGGCCGTAGCGGCGCACCGGCTCACCTTTGGCGATCAGCACGGTGGCGACCTTGTGGCTTTGCGGCACGGCTTCGACCAGGGTCAGGCCGTCGGGGAAGCGGGCGCCTTCGCCCAGGCCACCGTCATTGACCACCACCACGACGTTATCGTCGTCGTGCAGGCGGACGTAGCGGGGCGAGTCGGAGTGTTCGATCAACTGCATGTTCAGGCCCTACTTGTGGGTTCTCAGGCTTTTGTACATCCGCCCGCACCGGTACCCCGGCGCGGGCGTGTTCACTCAGTGACGCGAGCTGGCCAGCTCGCCATTGGCGGCAGGCTCAGCCTGTGGCTTGGGGGCGTCTTCGCGCAGCTCGATCCGCTTGATCGGGCCGACGATCACCAGGTAGCTGAACACCGCCACCAGGGCGTTGGCACCCACGTACACCAGGGCCCACTTGAACGAGCCCGTGGCGCTGATGATGTAGCCGATGACGATCGGGGTAGTGATCGAGGCGATGTTGCCGAAGGTGTTGAACAGGCCACCGGACAGCCCGGCGATCTGCTTGGGCGAAGTGTCGGCGACCACGGCCCAACCCAATGCACCAATCCCTTTGCCGAAGAAGGCCAGGGTCATGAAGCCGACGACCATCCACTCGGCCTCGACGTAGTTGCAGAAGACCATGGTGGTCGACAGCAGCAGGCCACAGACGATCGGCAACTTGCGCGAGAAGGTCAGCGAATTGCCACGGCGCAGCAGCCAGTCCGACAGCACGCCACCCAATACCCCGCCAATGAAGCCGCAGATGGCCGGTAGCGAGGCGATGATGCCCGCCTTGAGGATGGTCATGCCACGCTCCTGCACCAGGTACACCGGGAACCAGGTGAGGAAGAAGTAGGTAATGGCGTTGATGCAATACTGGCCCAGGTACACGCCCAACAGCATGCGGCTGGTCAGCAGCTGCTTGATGTAGCCCCATTTCGGGCCGTCGTTGCCGCGCTTCTGGTCCATGTCCACCAGGCCGCCGTTCAGCTCGATGTGCTCGAGCTCTTGCGGGCTGATGCGCGGGTGCTGGCGTGGGTTGTAGATGGTCTTCAGCCACACGGCGGAGAAGATGATCCCCAGTGCACCCATGACCACGAACACGTGTTCCCAGCCGAAGCTGAACACGATCCAGCCCATGATCGGGGCGAACAGCGCGGTGGCGAAATATTGCGCCGAGTTGAAGATCGCCGAGGCCGTGCCACGTTCTGCGGTGGGGAACCAGGCCGCGACGATACGGGCGTTGCCCGGGAATGACGGGGCTTCGGCGAAACCGACCAGAAAGCGCAGAGTGAACAGGGTGACGACCGCCCAGGCGACTGGCAAGCCACCGACAAACCCTTGCAGCAGGGTGAACAGCGACCAGGTGAAGATGCTGAAGGCGTAGACGTTCTTGGAGCCGAAGCGGTCCAGCAGCCAGCCACCTGGAATCTGGCCGGCAACGTAAGCCCATCCAAAGGCGGAGAAGATATAACCGAGGGTTACGGCGTCAATGCCGAGGTCTTTCTGCAGGCTGGAGCCTGCGATGGCGATGGTGGCGCGGTCGGCATAGTTGATCGTGGTCACCAGGAACAGCATGAACAGGATCAGGTAGCGCACATGCGTCTTTTTAGTCGCTTGCATGCTGGCAGTACTCCCACTATTTATTTTTGTGCGGGCTCACGAATTGTATCCGGAGTGGGGGCTTCCCACTCCGGGTGCGGCAAGGGCAGGCCGCAGGGGTGCGCTTATTGCGGACCCATCTTGTCCATCAGAGCGGCGAGCATTTCGTATTCTTCAGCGGTCAGGTCGGTCAGCGGAGTACGCACCGGGCCTGCGTCATAACCGGCGATCTTGGCGCCAGCCTTGACGATGCTCACGGCGTAGCCGGCCTTGCGGTTGCGGATGTCCAGGTACGGCAGGAAGAAATCGTCGATCAGCTTGCCAACGGTGGCGTGATCGTCACGAGCGATGGCGTGGTAGAAGTCCATCGCGGTCTTCGGCACGAAGTTGAATACCGCAGAGGAATAAACCGGCACACCCAGGGCCTTGTAGGCCGCAGCATACACCTCGGCGGTCGGCAGGCCACCCAGGTAGCTGAAACGATCACCCAGGCGGCGACGGATCGACACCATCAGCTCGATGTCACCCAGGCCGTCCTTGTAGCCGATCAGGTTCGGGCAGCGTTCGGCGAGCTTTTCCAGCAGGTCGGCGTTCAGGCGGCAAACGTTGCGGTTGTACACCACCACACCGATGTTCACCGATTTGCACACGGCTTCGACGTGGGCGGCAACGCCGTCCTGGCTGGCTTCGGTCAGGTAGTGCGGGAGCAGCAGCAGGCCCTTGGCCCCCAGGCGCTCGGCTTCTTGCGCGTATTCGATGGCCTGGCGGGTGGAGCCGCCGACGCCGGCGAGGATCGGTACCGACTTGGCGCAAGTGTCGACCGCCGTCTTGATCACCTGGCTGTACTCGCTGGCGGCCAGGGAGAAGAACTCACCGGTGCCGCCGGCGGCGAACAGGGCGCTGGCGCCATACGGGGCGAGCCATTCCAGGCGCTTGATGTAGCCGGCCTGGTTGAAGTCGCCCTGGGCATTGAAGTCGGTGACCGGGAAAGACAGCAGGCCGTGGGAGAGGATGGATTTCAGTTCTTGTGGATTCATTGTTGTTGGCATCCTGTGGCGCTTGGGTGAAGGGTGGTGTGCTGCGATGGAGGTAAGTTATCGTACAACTGGTGCGATGACTAGTCCTCTTTGAGAAATTTTTGGGGTCTTGGGGTCTTGGGGTCTTGGGGTCTTGGGTGCTTGGCTGGGGTTCTGGGGGGATGCTGAAATCGAGCGCCGCCCGCGCGGCGCTTCGCGGGCAAGCCCGCTCCCACATTTGTTGCAACGTGCCATTGTCTGTGAGGTCATGGTTGCCAGCCTTGTTAGCATGTCGATACATCTGGGCTGGCGCGACGGCAGCCCCGCAATGTTGCGACGTGCGCCAAGGCGAACAACCATGGCCTGTCAGGCATAGGTACGTTGCAACAAATGTGGGAGCGGGCTTGCCCGCGAAGCGCCGCGCGGGCGGCGCTCGATCTGATAGGCGATAAACCTGTCAAGGCGAACACCTAAACAGTCATCGTATCTCTGAAGGAAAAAAACGATCGCGGAGACAGGCACAAGCCCGCCGCCCGCTCCCACGGGAAGTGTTCTGGGACCAGCAGAGGGTGACCGGGGAAGCGGGGGCGACCTTGCGCCGCCCCGCGATCAAAACTAACGAAGCTGAGGGTCAGGCGGCCTGTTGGCGCTTGATCTGGGACTTGCGCACCTGGGTGCGGCAGGCATCGCCGAAGGCCTGGAAGATCTTGATCGAGTCTGGGTTCTTCGCCGCTTGCCACTCCGGGTGCCACTGCACGGCGAACAGGAACGGCGAAATGCTCGGGCCATGAATCGCCTCGACCAGGCCGTCTTCAGCGTGGGCAATCGGTTCGAGGCCGGCACCCAGGTTCCGCAGGCCCTGGCCATGCAGCGAGTTGACGCGGATCTCATCGGTGCCGAGGGTATCGCGCAGCCAGCTGCCCGGCTTGATCTTCACGCCATGCACCTGGGCGTATTGCACTTCGACCGGGTCTTCCGGGTTTTCCCGGTGGTCGTTGAAGCCAGGCTCGGCGTAAACCTTCTGGTAGATGTCACCGCCCAGGGCCACGTTGATTTCCTGCATGCCACGGCAGACGCCAAAAATCGGCAGGCCACGCTTGAGGGCCGCTTTGACCAGCGGGATATCGAACAGGTCGCGGTTGATGTCCTGGCCTTTGCCCGGCGTCTGGTTTTCCTGCCCGTACAGGCTCGGCTCGATATTGCTGCCGGCACCGGTCAGGTATACGCCGTCGGCCATGTCCAGATAGGTCTCGAGGTCATCGACGCCACAGCAAGTGGGCACCAGGACCGGGACGCAATCGGCGAAGTCGACCAGCGGGGTGATGTATTTGTGGGTCATGACCTGATAGTCATGACCTTTGCGCTCTTGGCTGCCCATGGTCATCAGGACGACGGGTTTGCGCAGGGAAGGTTGCTTGTTGCCAATGTTGCTGTTGGACATATGTCACCTTATGACAGGTTCGACCTGTCGTTGTTGTGCAGGTGCACGGCCCGGGGCCTGATGTGCTACCTGAAGCCCCGAGCACTGCCGGCTCGTCAGAGGCGACGATTCCGGTCGGGGCTTGTAGATAGCTTGCCAGAGCCGTTCGATATGTCAAACGAGCAAAAAGGCGCTCAGGCGCCGAAATACGGGGGCTGAACCCATGCAAGCCTGAGCCGGCAAGGGTTTGACAGGGGGTCGGGTCAATAATATTTAACGATGCAGTTGGCTCATTGCAGCCGTGCAATGATGCGACCCCACGTCAGTGCAGAATCTGCGAAAGGAACGCCTTGGCCCGTGCCGTGCGCGGCTGATTGAAGAAAACGTGCGGCGGGGTGTCCTCGATGATCTGCCCGCCCTCAAGGAACAGAACCCGCTCGGCCACCTGCCGGGCAAAGCCCATTTCATGGGTGACACAGAGCATGGTCATGCCGGTGCCCGCCAGTTGCACCAGTACATCCAGCACCTCGGCGACCATTTCCGGGTCCAGCGCCGAAGTCGGTTCATCGAACAGCATGATCCGCGGCTTCATGCACAGCGCCCGGGCGATCGCCACACGTTGCTGCTGACCGCCGGACAGCTGGCTGGGGTATTTATGCGCCTGGCTCTCGATGCCGACCTTGCTCAAGTACATCCGCGCCCGCTCCTCGGCGTCTTTGCGTGACAGGCCGCGCACGCTGGTGGGCGCCAGCAGGCAGTTGTCGAGCACGCTCATGTGCGGGAACAGGTTGAAGTGCTGGAACACCATGCCGATTTCACTGCGCACTTGGCTGGCCTGCCGGGTGGTGGTGGCAAGGTCGATACCGGCCACCTGAACGCTGCCCTGTTCGGCGACTTCCAGGCGGTTGATGCAGCGGATCAGCGTGGATTTACCCGACCCGGACGGGCCGCACAGGACGATGCGCTCGCCCTCGCGCACCTGCAGGTCGATGCCGCGCAGCACATGGAAGGCGCCATAGTGCTTGTTCAGGCCCTCGATGCGGATCAGCACCGGGCGCGTGTCGGTTTCAGGGGCAAGGCTGGCAACGCTTAGGGGGGCGGTCATGTTGTTGTTCTCCCGCGTGGTTTCAGTCGAAACGTGCCGCGCTGTAAGGCGCAGGGTCGGTGAAGGGGCGCTCGCCGGTGAGCAATTCAGCCAGCAGGCGGCCGCTGACTGGGCCGAGGGTCAGGCCGTGATGGGCGTGGCCGAAGTTGAACCACAGGCCCTTGTGCCGCGGCGCAGGGCCGATCACCGGGCGCATGTCCGGCAGGCACGGGCGGCGGCCCAGCCAGGGTTTGTCGTCCAGGCGCTCGCCCAGCGCCGGGAACAGCTTGCGCGCCAGCGCTTCGCAGCGCTTGAGCTGGATTTCGTTGCCCGGCGCGTCGCTGGCGGCGAACTCGATGCCGGTGGTCAGGCGCACCCCGCGCGCCATTGGCGCCAGCACGTAGCCGCCCTCGGTATCGCAGATAGAATGCTGTAGGTGGGCGCCGCCGCGGGTGCCGTAATGCATGTGGTAGCCGCGTTTGATGCCCAGCGGGATCTGATAACCCAGGCGCTCGAAAATGTCGGTCGACTGCGGCCCTAGGCAGGCCACCACCTCGTCGGCGGTGATCGGCCCTCGTTGGCTGTCGACCCGCCATTGGCTGCCGACTTGACGCAGGCTCCGCGCATCGCCATGCAGGAACTGCCCGCCACGTCGGACGAACAGGGCGGCGTAGCCACGGGTAAGGGCACCGGGGTCGTTCACGGTTTTCGGGTCCAGCCAATGGATGCCGCCGACCACCGCACTGTCGAGCTGATGCTCGCGGCCTTGCAGTTGCCCGCGCTCCAGCAACTCGTACTGCAGGCCATAACGGGCCAGGCCCTTGACCTCGGCCTTGGCCTGCTCGAACCGCGCAGGGGCGCGGTACACCTCGATCCAGCCCTTGGCCTGCACCAGTCCTTCAAGGCCGGCGGCAGCGATCAGCGCGTCATGTTCCTCGACGCAGCGCTGCACCAGCGGCAGCATATCGGCGGCAGCAGCGGCCAGGCGCCCAGGCGCCGATTGCCGCCAGTAACGCAGCAGCCAGGGCGCGGCCTTGGGCAGGTGCAGCAGGCTGTAGCGCACGTCTGGTTGGCGGTTCAAGCCATAGCGCAACAGCGCGCCGAACTGCCGGGGAAAGGCATAGGGGATGACGCTGGAGCGCTCGATCAGCCCGGCATTGCCGTGGCTGGTACCGCTGCCGGGTTCGTCGCGGTCGATGAGGATCACCTGGCGCCCGCGTGCCTGCAGGTGCAACGCGGTGCTGACGCCGACGATACCGGCGCCGAGGACAAGGGTCTGGCAGTGCATGAATGTATCCTTCGGTCAGTTCAAGTGGCGGCCCAAGCGGGCCTCCAGGTGTTTCAGCAGGCGCCGAACAAGCTCGACGATCACCAGGTACAGCACTGCCGCCCACAGGTAGATCTGGAAGTCGAAGCTGCGGGAGAAAGCCAGCTTGGTCACGCCCATCAGGTCGTAAATGGTCACCAGTGAGGCAATGGCGCTGGCCTTGATCATCAGGATCAGCTCGTTGCCCAAAGGGCCGATGGCCACCAGCAGCGACTGCGGCAGGATCACCTTGAAAAACGTGGTCGAGCGCTTGAGGTTCAGTGCCCGCGCGGCTTCGTGCTGGCCGGGCGCAACGGCCATCAGGCTGCCGCGGAAGATCTCGGCCTGATACGCGGCGGTATTCAAGGTAAAGGCCAGCAAGGTGCACAGCCACGCGTCGCGGAAGAACCACCAGAGGCCGACGTCCTGCCAGAAGCTTTTGAGTGAACCCAGCCCGTAATAGAGCAGAAACAGCTGTGCCAGAAGAGGTGAGCCCCGGAAGATATAGATGTAGCCCGCCGCCAGGCGTTGCAACAACCGGTGGCGCGACATCCGCGCCAGGGCCAGCATCAGACCGAGCACGGCGCCCAGGCTGAAGGAAATCGCCACCAGCTTGGCGGTGACCAGCAAGCCATCGATGAATCGCGGCCCGTAGCGTTCCAGCAGGTCTGGGTCGAGCACCAGGGCCAGCAGTTGTTCGGCACTCATGCGCGTGCTCCTTGCAGGTGGCGATTGCTGCGCCGTTCGATATAGGCGAACACCCGCCCCGACAACGCCGAGAACAGCAGGTAGCCCAGGCAGGCCACGCCATAGAAGAACATTGGCTCCTTGGTCACGCTGACGGCCAGGTTGGTCTGGCGCATCAGGTCGACCAGCGAGATGGTCGATACCAGCGACGTGTCCTTGAGCAACGACAACCAGTTGTTGGAAAGCCCTGGCAGGGCAATGCGCGTCAGTTGTGGCAGCACCACCTTGAAGAACGCCGTGTGCTTGCCCAGGCCCAGCGCCGAGCAGGCCTCAAGCTGCCCTTTGGGCAAGGTCTTGAAGGCGGCCAGCCAGATCTCGCTGGAAAACGCGGCGAACACCAGGCTGAAGGCGAGCATGGCGGCGAGGAAGGTATTGATCAGGAACTCGCCTTGATAGCCCATCGCCGCCAACAGCTTCTGCGCGGCGATCTGGCAGCCGTAATAGATGATCAGCAAGGTCAGCAGCTCGGGCAGGCCCCGGAATACTGTTGAGAAGGTGGTCGCCCAAGCGCGCGGCAGGCGTTTGCGTGAACGCGCTGCGAGTGCCACTACCAGGCCCAGTGGCAGGCCGATGGGCAGGCAGGCCAGTGCCAGCGACACGGTTACCAGCGCGCCCGCCAGCAGCGCCTGGCCCCAACCGCCACTGGCGAAGGACAGCAAGGACAATTGATCGAGCATGACATATCCCTCGTATTAACTGAGCAAGCCCCCTGTAGGAGCGGCTTCAGCCGCGAACACCGGCAAAGCCGGTGCCATCCCCACATTGGCTGTCGCGCTCCCGTCAGTTATAGATATCGAAGTCGAAGTATTTGCTGGCGATCTTCTGGTAGGTGCCGTTGGCGACGATCGCTGTCAGCGCAGCATTCAGGCGTTGGCGCAACGCTTCATCGTCCTTGCGCACGGCGATGGCGGCGTCGGCCTTGGTCCCGGCCACATCGCCGAGCACTTTGCAGCAGTCCTGGCCGTTCTTGTTCATCCACTCGTGCAGCGGGAACTTGTCGGCGATCACCCCGTCCAGGCGACCGGCGGCGAGGTCCGCGTTGGCTTCGTCCATGGTCGGGTACAGCTTCACGTCGGCACCGGCCTTGGCATACACATCTTCGGCATAGATGGCCTGGGTCGAGGATGACTGGGCGCCCACGGTGTAGCCGTCGAAGCTGCTCTGTGCATCGCTGATCTTGCTGTCCTTGGCCACGGCAACGGTCAGCGGGGTGCGGTAGTAGTGATCGGTGAAGGCGATCTTCTTGCGCCGCTCCTCGGTGTCGATCATCGAGGCCACCACTGCGTCATACTTGCGCGCCATCAAGGCGGGGATGATGCCTTCCCAGTCCTGGGCAACCAGAGTGCACTCGACGTTCATCTGTGCGCACAGGGCATGGGTGATGTCGATGTCGAACCCATGCAACTGGTTATCGGCATCCACATAGTTGAAGGGTGGGTACGCGCCTTCGGTGGCAAAGCGCAGAGTTTCGGCGCTCGCGGCACCCGCCAGCAGCAGGGCACACGCACCCACCATCGTCATGGTCTTGTTCATCTCGCACCTCTTGCACTCTTGCTATTGTTGTTTGCCCGTCGTGTAGCCGACGAAGGCGTTATGTAGAGCGGCAGTCGCTTCCAAGCGTTTTTCAACATCAGGCCCGAGTTTCTTGCAGACCTCGTTGACCATCAGGTGCACCCACGACAGCATCGCCGAGGTGGACTCCCAGAACAGATTGAACTCGGTGGGGATGCGGAACACCTCGTCGGCGTTGGCATCGGCCCAGTCGCAGAAGGTGTCGGTCACCAGCGTGACCGGGATATTGGCCTCGCGTGCCTTCTGGCACAGCAGCAGGGCATGGCGGGAATAGCGTCGCGCCTCGAACACCACCAGGGCGCTGTTATCCGGGCGCCCGAGCAGCACTTCGCCGAAGTGCCCGGCGCTGCCATCGACTACCTGCACGCCATCGCGCAGGTAATGCAGCAGGTGAGCCATGCACTGGGCAATGCCGCGCTCGGTCTGAAAGCCGGCAATGAATACGCGTGGCTTGTCCGCCAGGCGCTGGGCAGCCTGGTGCCAGGCGTCGCTGCGGCTGTATTCATGCACCCGCACCAAGGCGGCGATTTCCAGCTCCAGGCTACCCGTGCGGCTGCTGTCGTCGTGCTGCTGGCGGTAATCTTGCAGGCGATCGCCCACCAGCCATGGTCCATCGCCCAAGTCGCTCTGCAGATCTTGCTTGAGCGCCTTGAGATGGGCATAACCGAGGGAACGGCAGAAACGTCCGACACTGGATTCGCTGACTCCCAGCTTTTCGGCAATGCTGGCGGAGGTCTGGAACGGCAGTTCGTGAAGGTTGGCAAGCATGTAGCTGGCGATCTTGTGGCCCGAAGCCGTGGCCCCTTGCAGGCTGTTTTCCAGGCGTTGCTTGATCGGTTGGCTCATGCTGCTGCTCCAGGCGAGGCGTGAAATAGAAAATGGATGTTTTCTGTCATTTCGTCAATATTTGACAGATAGCTGTCACATGCAGGAAAGTTTTTGTCGCTGCCCACGCTGTTGCCATTCCAATTCCAAGAAAGGAGCTTCAGATGTCTGCACCCTCTACCCATCCCACCGTGCGCATGCCGTTCGCCGAATTGCGGGGCCTGTTGCAAGCGATCTTCCAGCGTCATGGCTGCAGCGAGACGGTGGCTGGCGTGCTCGCCCACAACTGCGCCAGCGCCCAGCGCGACGGTGCCCACAGTCATGGGGTGTTTCGAATTCCCGGGTATGTGTCGACCCTGGCCAGTGGCTGGGTGAGCGGCCACGTGCAGCCGCACGTGACCGATGTGGCGACAGGGTATATCAGCGTCGACGCAGGTGGCGGCTTTGCCCAACCCGCTTTGGCGGCGGCGCGTGCATTGCTGGTGGAAAAGGCACGCAGCGCCGGCATTGCGGTGCTGGCGATCCACAACTCACACCACTTCGCCGCGCTGTGGCCGGATGTCGAGCCGTTCGCCGATGAAGGCCTGGTGGCGTTGAGCGTGGTCAACAGCATGACTTGCGTGGTGCCGCATGGCGCGTGCAAACCGCTGTTCGGCACCAACCCGATCGCTTTCGCCGCGCCGTGCGCGGGGCATGACCCAATCGTCTTCGACATGGCCACCAGCGCCATGGCCCATGGTGACGTACAGATTGCCGCACGGGCCGGCCAGCAGCTGCCTGAGGGCATGGGCGTGGACGCTGATGGCCAGCCGACCACCGACCCCAAGGCCATTCTCGAAGGTGGCGCGTTGCTGCCATTTGGCGGACACAAGGGCTCGGCGCTGTCGATGATGGTCGAGCTGCTGGCGGCGGCGCTGACGGGTGGGCATTTCTCTTGGGAGTTCGACTGGTCGAACCACCCAGGCGCGAAAACACCCTGGACCGGGCAGTTGATCATCGTCATTGATCCGAGCAAGGCCGAAGGCGATCGTTTTGCCGAGCGCAGTCAGGCCTTGGTCGAGCAGATGCAGAGCGTGGGCTTGACGCGCATGCCCGGTGAGCGACGTTACCGGGAGCGGGAAATTGCTGAGCGGGAAGGGGTGGCGTTGACCGAGCAGGAGCTGCAAGGCTTGAAGCAACTGCTTGGTTCATAGCGCTGTGCACGCTTGCATAGACAACCTGCACATCAGGTGATGTTCCTTGCCGCCGACTCCGGGTATCCTCAGGGCAGCCATTCCGAACTGTCCTGATCCAAGGAGCTGCACGCTGTGTTCAAACATGTCGATGCCTATGCCGGCGACCCGATCCTCTCGCTGATGGAAACCTTCAAGGCCGACCCGCGCGCCGACAAGGTCAACCTGAGTATCGGCCTGTATTACGATGAGGCCGGCGTGGTGCCGCAACTGGCGGCCGTGGATGCGGTTGAAAAACGCATCGCCGAGGTTGACCACGAAGCCTCGCTGTACCTGCCGATGGAAGGCCTGGCCAGCTATCGCCAGGCCATCCAGGCACTCCTGTTCGGTGCCGACCACCCGGCCGTGACCGGCAAGCGCGTGGCCACCGTGCAAACCGTTGGCGGCTCCGGCGCGCTCAAGGTGGGTGCCGACTTCCTCAAGCGCTACTTCCCGCAGTCCGAAGTCTGGGTCAGCAACCCGACCTGGGACAACCACCGCGCCATCTTCGAAGGTGCCGGGTTCAAGGTAAATACCTACCCTTACTTCGACCAGGCCACCCGTGGCGTCGATTTCGACGGCATGCTGACAACCCTGCAGGCCTTGCCGGCCAATAGCGTGGTACTGCTGCACCCGTGCTGCCACAACCCCACCGGTGCCGACCTGGCCCAGAATCAGTGGCAACAAGTGGTGGAAGTGGTCAAGGCGCGCCAGCTGATCCCGTTCCTCGACATCGCCTACCAAGGCTTTGCCGAAGGCCTGGTGGAAGACGCCTACGCCATCCGCGAAATGGCCCGCGCCGGCGTGCCGTGCCTGGTCAGCAACTCGTTCTCGAAAATCTTCTCGCTGTACGGCGAGCGGGTAGGGGGCCTGTCGGTGGTCTGCGACGATGAAGCCACCACCCAGAGCGTGCTCGGCCAGCTCAAGGCCACCGTGCGCCGCAACTACTCCAGCCCGCCCAACTTCGGCGCCCAGCTGGTGGCCGGCGTGCTGAGCGATGCGGCCCTTAATGCTCAGTGGGCGGCTGAAGTGGAAATCATGCGCAAGCGTATCCTCGACATGCGTCAGGCGCTGGTCGACGCGCTGGCTGTGCTGCTGCCGGGCCAGGACTTCCAGTTCTTCCTGCGCCAGCGCGGCATGTTCAGCTACACCGGTTTCAGCGTCGAGCAGGTGCGTCGCCTGCGTGACGAATTCGGTGTGTACCTGATCGACAGCGGCCGCGTGTGCATGTCCGGCCTGCGTCCGGCCAACCTGCAACAGGTTGCCGAAGCGTTCGCAGCGGTGCAGAAGTAACACCGCCGGGGCCGCTCTGCGGCCCCATTGGCGCAACCCTCTTGTAAAGACAAGTGCAACCGTCCCTCGGACGGGGCTTCGCAATCGCCCTCTTTCAGTGCACAATCGCGCCCCTCTTTTCTGGTTGGGGTGCGTGAAGCGTCTGTTTCGCCATTCCCAGCCCTGTTGCAGTCTTGCGAGTGGAGCTACACCCGGAATGAATGAGCAGGCCCCAAGCGTTGAACAACAATATGAACAATCAACTCCGGCAGCCCTGGGCAGTTGGGCGCGTCAAGACACCACCTGGATGCTGGGCCTATTCGGCACCGCCATCGGCGCAGGCACCTTGTTCCTGCCGATCAACGCCGGCCTAGGCGGTTTCTGGCCGCTGATGATCCTCGCCATACTGGCGTTCCCGATGACCTACTTCGCCCACCGAGGACTGACTCGCTTTGTACTGTCCGGTCGCAGTGGCGGCGACATCACCGAAGTGGTCGAAGAGCATTTCGGCATCAAGGCCGGTGCCCTGATCACCGTCCTGTACTTCTTCGCCATCTTCCCGATCCTGCTTATCTATAGCGTGGCGCTGACCAACACGGTCACCAGCTTCATGGAGCACCAACTGCACATGGTCCCGCCGCCGCGGGCGCTGCTGTCGTTCGTGCTGATCCTCGGCCTGCTGGCGATCGTTCGTTGCGGCGAGCAGGCCACGGTCAAGGTCATGAGCCTGCTGGTCTATCCGTTCATCGTCGCCCTGGCGCTGCTGGGCCTGTACCTGGTACCGCACTGGACCGGCGGTATCCTCGACAGCGCTACCCAGCTGCCAACGGGCTCGGCCTTCCTGCACACGGTGTGGCTGGCGATCCCGGTCATGGTGTTCTCGTTCAACCATTCGCCGATCATCTCGGCCTTTGCCGTTGACCAGAAGCGCCGTTACGGCGAGCACGCTGACGCGCGCAGCGGCCAGATCCTGGCCCGCGCCCACCTGTTGATGGTGGCCATGGTGCTGTTCTTCGTGTTCAGCTGCGTGCTGACCCTGGACAGCGCGCAATTGGCCGAAGCCAAGGCGCAGAACCTGTCGATCCTGTCGTACCTGGCCAACCACTTCAGCAATCCGACCATCGCCTTCGCCGCGCCGTTGATTGCCTTCATCGCCATCGCCAAGTCGTTCCTGGGCCACTACATCGGTGCCAGCGAAGGCCTCAAGGGCATCATCGCCAAGACCGGTGCACGCCCGGGCGCCAAGACGCTGGATCGCGTGGTCGCCGCACTGATGCTGGTGGTGTGCTGGATCGTCGCCACCCTCAACCCGAGCATCCTCGGCATGATCGAATCGCTCGGCGGCCCGATCATCGCCGTGCTGCTGTTCCTGATGCCGATGTACGCCATCCGCCGCGTGCCCTCGATGCGCAAGTACAGCGGTGCGCTGTCCAACGTGTTCGTGGTGGTGGTCGGCCTGGTCGCGCTGACCTCCGTGGTGTACGGCCTGCTGGGCTGATTCATTACCTGCTGTAGGAAGTGTCCGGGTTGCTTGTCGCCACCCGGGCATTTTTTTGTCCACAGGAATTGTCAGGCAATTGAACAATTTCACCGTACCCCATAGGCACCCGGCCGCCTTCATGCTTAACTCAGGGTCCTTTTCAAACCCCGCATAAGGATTTCGTCCATGGCTCAAGTGACTCTCAAAGGCAACCCGGTTCAGGTCAAAGGCGAACTGCCGAAGGCCGGTGCCCAGGCGCCTGCCTTCTCTCTGGTCGCTGGCAACCTGGCTGATACCTCGCTGAAGGACTTTGCCGGCAAGCGCAAGGTGCTGAACATCTTCCCGAGCGTCGACACCCCGACGTGCGCCACCTCCGTGCGCAAGTTCAACGCCCAGGCCAATGAACTGGCCAATACCGTGGTGCTGTGCATCTCCGCCGACCTGCCATTCGCCCAGGCGCGCTTCTGCGGTGCCGAAGGCCTGGAAAATGTACAAAACCTGTCGACCCTGCGTGGTCGCGAGTTCCTCGAAAGCTACGGCGTTGCCATCGCCGACGGCCCGCTGGCCGGCCTGGCCGCCCGCGCCGTGGTGGTGCTGGACGAAAACGACAAGGTGCTGCACAGCGAGCTGGTTGGCGAAATCGCCGAAGAGCCGAACTATGACGCGGCACTGGCTGTTTTGAAGTAAGGATTGCGTGGGGGAGGGGCCAGCACTGGCCACGGAACTCTCCACCTCCCCACCTCTCCAAGCAACACCCTGTAACGGCCCGGAACGCTTTCCGGGCCGTTTTCATTTAAAGTTCAGCCTTTTGGCAACGTCAGGCAATGGTAAACCTCTGGTAAAGGCCCTTTGCTAAAACGATGCCAGTGCTTATCGTTCACCCTTCCCAAGCCGTCATTCCGAACAAGGTTCGTTCAACCCATGCAAGCTTCTGTCTCCCGATCCCCCCGTCGCTGGCTCGTCGGCCTGTTGATCCTGCTGCTGGTGGCCTTGCTGGCCTGGTGGCTGTGGCCCGCCGCAACGCCTGCCCATAAAGAGGCTGGCGGGGGACGCCCGGGCAAAGGCATGGGCATGGGCGGACGCCCAGGCTTCGGTGGTTCCACCGAGGCGGTGCCGGTGCGTGTCGAGCCGGTACGGGTGGGTGACTTCCCGCTCTACTACAAGGCCCTGGGTACGGTCACCGCGACCAACACGGTCAACGTGCGCAGCCGGGTAGCCGGCGAGCTGGTGAAGATCCACTTCAAGGAAGGCCAGCAGGTCAAGGCCGGCGATTTGCTCGCCGAGATCGACCCGCGTTCCTATCGCATCGCCCTGCAGCAGGCCGAAGGCACCCTGGCACAGAACCAGGCGCAGCTGAAGAACGCCCAGGTCGACGTAGCGCGCTATAAGGGCTTGTATGCCGAAGACAGTATCGCCAAGCAGACGCTCGATACCGCCGAAGCCCAGGTGGCGCAGTTCCAGGGGCTGGTAAAAACCAACCAGGCCCAGGTCAACGACGCCCGCCTGAACCTCGACTTCACCCAGATCCGCGCACCCATCAACGGTCGCGTGGGCCTGCGCCAGCTCGACCTGGGCAACCTGGTGGCCGCCAACGACACCACCGCGCTGGTGGTCATCACCCAGACCGAACCGATCAGTGTCGCCTTCACCCTGCCGGAAACCGAGCTGAGCACCGTGCTCGAACGTTACCGCAGCGGCGCCAGCCTGCCGGTCGAGGCCTGGGACCGCAGCGAAAGCAAACTGCAGTCCAGCGGCGTGCTGGGCAGCATCGACAACCAGATCGACACCACCACCGGCACCCTGAAGTTCAAGGGCCGTTTCGAGAACAAGGACCTGGCCCTGTTCCCCAACCAGTTCGTCAACGTGCGCCTGCTGGCCGACACCCTCAAGCAGGTGGTCATGGCCCCCGCGGCGGCCATCCAGTTCGGTAATGACGGTACCTTCGCCTACGTGGTCAATGCCGAGAACACCGTCAACGTGCGCAAACTCAAGGTGGGCGCCAGTGACGGTGAAAACAGCGTAATCCTCGAAGGCCTCAACGCGGGTGACCGCCTGGTGCTCGAAGGCACCGACCGCCTGCGCGAAGGTACCAAAGTGGAGGTGGTAGACGACAGCTCGCAAGTACCAACCACCCCCGGCCAACACTTGCAGGGCCAGGACGCCAAAGGCTCGGTGCAATCCGGCGAAGCGGCAGGCAAGGCGGGCGCATGAACCTGTCGCGCCTGTTCATTCTCCGCCCGGTCGCCACCACGCTGAGCATGTTGGCCATTGTCCTGGCCGGCCTGATCGCCTACAAGCTGCTGCCGGTGTCGGCCTTGCCGCAGGTCGATTACCCGACCATCCGCGTCATGACCCTGTACCCAGGCGCCAGCCCGCAGGTGATGACCAGTGCCGTGACCGCGCCGCTTGAGCGCCAGTTCGGCCAGATGCCGGGTCTGACCCAAATGGCCTCGACCAGCTCCGGCGGCGCTTCGGTGCTGACACTGCGCTTCAATCTGGACATGAACATGGATGTTGCCGAGCAGCAGGTACAGGCGGCGATCAACGCCGCCAGCAACCTGCTGCCCAGCGACCTGCCGGCGCCCCCGGTGTACAACAAGGTCAACCCGGCCGATACGCCGGTGCTGACCCTGGCGATCTCCAGCAAGACCATGCCGTTGCCCAAGCTCAACGACCTGGTCGATACCCGCGTGGCGCAGAAGCTTGCGCAGATCGGCGGCGTGGGCATGGTCAGCATCGCCGGCGGCCAGCGCCAGGCCGTGCGGATCAAGGTCAACGTCGATGCGCTGGCCGCCAACGGCCTCAACCTGGATGACGTGCGCACCCTGATCGGCGCCTCCAACGTCAACCAGCCCAAGGGCAACTTCGATGGCCCGACCCGGGTGTCGATGCTCGACGCCAACGACCAGCTGCGCTCCCCAGAGGAATACGCCAATCTGATTCTGGCCTTTAACAACGGTGCGCCGTTGCGCCTGAAGGACGTCGCCGAAATCGTCGACGGCGCCGAGAACGAACGCCTGGCGGCTTGGGCCAACCAGAACCAGGCCGTATTGCTGAACATCCAGCGCCAACCGGGCGCCAACGTCATTGAAGTGGTCGACAGCATCAAAGCGTTGCTGCCGTCGATCACCGACAACCTGCCGGCCGGCCTCGACGTCTCGGTGCTGACCGACCGCACCCAGACCATTCGCGCCGCGGTCAAGGACGTGCAGCACGAGTTGCTGATCGCCATTGTGCTGGTGGTGATGGTCACCTTCGTTTTCCTGCGCCGCGTCAGCGCCACGATCATCCCGTCGATTGCCGTGCCATTGTCGCTGATCGGCACCTTCGGCGTGATGTACCTGGCCGGTTTCTCGATCAACAACCTGACGCTGATGGCGCTGACCATCGCCACCGGTTTCGTGGTCGACGATGCCATCGTCATGCTGGAGAACATCTCGCGGCATATCGAAGAGGGTGAAACGCCGATGCAGGCTGCGCTCAAGGGCGCCCGGCAGATTGGATTCACCCTGATCTCGCTGACCTTCTCGCTGATTGCCGTGCTGATCCCGCTACTGTTCATGGCCGACGTGGTCGGCCGCCTGTTCCGCGAATTTGCCATCACCCTGGCGGTGGCGATCCTGATTTCCCTGGTGGTGTCGCTGACCCTGACGCCAATGATGTGCGCGCGCTTGCTCAAGCGTGAGCCCAAGGAAGAGGAGCAAAGCCGCTTCTACCGCGCCAGTGGAGCCTGGATCGACTGGCTGATCGAACACTACGGCCGTGGCCTGCAGTGGGTACTCCGGCATCAGCCGCTGACCTTGCTGGTGGCCGTAGCCAGCCTGGGTTTGACCGTGGTGTTGTACATGGCGGTGCCCAAGGGCTTCTTCCCGGTGCAGGACACTGGGGTGATCCAAGGGATTTCCGAAGCCCCGCAATCGACCTCGTTCGCCGCCATGAGCGAACGCCAGCAGGCTTTGAGCAAGGTGATCCTGCAAGACCCGGCGGTGCAGAGCCTGTCGTCGTACATCGGTGTGGACGGTGACAATGCCACGCTCAACAGTGGCCGTTTACTGATCAACCTCAAACCCCACGGTGAGCGCGACGTGACCGCCGGTGAAGTGATCAGCCGCCTGCAACCGCAACTCGACAAACTGGTGGGTATCCGTCTGTTCATGCAGCCGGTGCAAGACCTGAGCATCGAGGACCGGGTAAGCCGCACCCAGTACCAGTTCAGCTTATCCTCGCCCGATGCTGACCTGCTCGCGCAGTGGAGCGGCAAATTGGTCAACGCGCTGCAACAGCGGCCGGAGCTTCAAGATGTGGCCAGCGATCTACAGGACCAGGGCCTGCAGGTGTACCTGGTAATCGACCGCGATATGGCCAGCCGTTTGGGCATCAACGTATCGCAGATCACCAACGCCCTGTACGACGCCTTTGGCCAGCGACAGATCTCGACCATCTATACCCAGGCCAGCCAATACCGCGTGGTGCTGCAGTCGCGCGATGCGGCGAGCATCGGCCCGCAGGCGCTGGAGTCGATCCACGTCAAGGCCAGTGATGGTGGCCAGGTACGCCTGTCGGCTCTGGCGCGCATCGAGCAGCGCCAGGCGCAGTTGGCGATCTCGCACATCGGCCAGTTCCCGGCGGTGATGATGTCGTTCAACCTGGCCCACGGCGCGTCCCTGGGCGAAGCCGTCAAGGTGATCGAGCAGGTGCAGCAGGACATCGGCATGCCGATCGGCGTGCAGACCAAGTTTCAAGGCGCCGCCGAGGCCTTCCAGGCATCGTTGTCGAGCACGCTGCTACTGATCCTCGCTGCCGTGGTGACCATGTACATCGTGCTCGGCGTGCTCTATGAGAGCTACATCCACCCGGTGACCATCCTCTCGACACTGCCATCAGCTGCGGTCGGCGCCTTGCTGGCGTTGATCATCAGCGGCAACGACCTGGGCATGATCGCCATCATCGGCATCATCCTGTTGATCGGCATCGTCAAGAAGAACGCGATCATGATGATCGACTTCGCCCTGGAGGCCGAACGCCACCAGGGCATGAGCCCACGGGACGCGATCTACCAGGCAGCATTGTTGCGCTTCCGGCCGATCCTGATGACCACCCTGGCGGCGTTGTTCGGCGCCGTGCCGCTGATGCTGGCTACAGGTTCTGGCGCAGAGCTGCGCCAGCCGCTGGGCCTGGTCATGGTGGGCGGCCTGCTGGTGAGCCAGGTACTGACCCTGTTCACCACCCCGGTCATCTACCTGTACTTCGACCGCCTGGCACGCCGCTGGCGCCCAGCCGCTGACGTGAAGCAGGCCGAGGCATGAACCTGTCCGGTCCTTTCATTCGCCGACCCGTGGCGACCATGCTGCTGAGCCTGGCGATCATGCTGCTCGGTGGCGTCAGCTTCAACCTGCTGCCAGTGGCACCGTTGCCGCAAATGGACTTCCCGGTGATCGTGGTGCAGGCCAGCCTGTCAGGTGCCAGCCCCGAGGTGATGGCCTCCACGGTGGCCACGCCGCTGGAGCGAAAGCTCGGCAGCATTGCCGGCGTCACCACCCTGACCAGCAGCTCCAACCAGGGTTCGACCCGGGTCATCATCGGCTTCGAGCAAGGCCGCGACATCGACGGTGCCGCGCGCGAAGTGCAGGCGGCCATCAATGCCACGCGCAACCTGCTGCCCAGCGGCATGCGCAGCATGCCCACCTACAAGAAGATCAACCCGGCGCAGGCACCGATCATGGTGCTCTCGCTGACTTCGGACGTGCTGCAGAAAGGCCAGCTCTATGACCTGGCCGACACCATCCTGTCGCAGAGCCTGGCCCAGGTGAGCGGGGTAGGCGAGGTGCAGATCGGCGGCAGTTCGCTGCCGGCGGTGCGCATCGCCGTCGAGCCACAACTGCTCAACCAGTACAGCCTGGCGCTGGATGACGTGCGCACCGCGGTGGCCAACGCCAACCAACGCCGGCCCATGGGTTTTGTCGAAGACAGCGAGCGCAACTGGCAAGTACGCGCCAACGACCAGCTGGAGAAAGCCAAGGACTACGAGCCGATCGTGATCCGCCAGCAGAACGGCACGATCCTGCGCCTATCCGACGTGGCAACCGTCACCGACGGCGTCGAGAACCGTTACAACAGCGGCTTCTTCAACGACCAGAGCGCGGTGCTGCTGGTGGTCAACCGCCAGACCGGCGCTAACATCATCGAAACGGTCGACCAGATCCACGCGCAGTTGCCGGCCCTGCAGTCGCTGCTGCCGGCCAGCGTGCAACTGAACGTGGCCATGGACCGCTCACCCGTGATCAAGGCCACCCTCGCGGAGGCCGAGCACACCCTGTTGATGGCCGTGGTGCTGGTGATCCTGGTGGTCTACCTGTTCCTTGGCAGCTTCCGCGCTTCCCTGATCCCAAGCTTGGCGGTACCGGTGTCGCTGGTGGGCACGTTCGCAGTGATGTACCTGTGCGGCTTTTCCCTGAACAACCTGTCGCTGATGGCGCTGATCCTCGCCACCGGCCTGGTGGTGGACGATGCCATCGTCGTGCTGGAGAACATCTCGCGGCACATCGAAGATGGCCAATCGCCCATGCGCGCCGCGTTCCTCGGGGCCAAGGAAGTCGGGTTCACTTTGTTGTCAATGAACGTTTCGCTGGTGGCGGTGTTCGTCTCGATCCTGTTCATGGGCGGCATCGTGCGCAACCTGTTCCAGGAGTTCTCGATCACCCTGGCGGCGGCGATCATCGTCTCGCTGGTGGTGTCGCTGACCCTCACGCCAATGCTCTGCGCCCGTTGGCTGAAGCCGCACCGCGCCGAGCAGACGCGCTTGCAGCGCTGGAGCGACAAGCTGCACAAACGCATGGTCGAGGGCTACGACCGCAGCCTGGGCTGGGCGCTACGCCACAAGCGAGTGACCTTGATCAGCCTGCTGGTGACCATCGGCATCAACATCGCCTTGTACGTGGTGGTGCCGAAAACGCTGATCCCGCAGCAGGACACCGGCCAGTTGATGGGCTTCATCCGCGGTGATGACGGCCTGTCGTTCAGCGTGATGCAGCCGAAGATGGAGATCTATCGCCGCGCCTTGCTGGCCGACCCGGCCGTGCAGAGCGTCGCCGGTTTCATCGGTGGTAACAGCGGTACCAACAACGCCATGGTACTGGTACGCCTGAAACCGATCAGCGAGCGCAAGATCGATGCGCAGAAAGTCATCGAGCGCTTGCGCAAGGAAATGCCGAAAGTGCCCGGAGGGCGGCTGTACCTGATGGCCGACCAGGACCTGCAACTGGGCGGCGGTGGCCGCGACCAGACCTCCTCGCAGTACCTGTACACCCTGCAGAGCGGTGACTTGGCGGCCCTGCGCCAATGGTTCCCCAAGGTAGTCGCGGCGCTGCGCGCATTGCCCGAACTGACCGCCATCGACGCCCGCGACGGTTCCGGCACCCAGCAAGTGACCTTGGTGGTCGACCGCGATCAGGCCAAGCGCCTGGGCATCGACATGAGCATGGTCACCACGGTGCTGAACAACGCCTACAGCCAGCGGCAGATTTCGACCATCTACGACAGCCTCAACCAGTACCAGGTGGTGCTGGAGATCAACCCCAAATACGCCTGGGACCCGAGCACTCTGGAGCAGGTACAGGTGATCACCAGCGACGGCGCCCGCGTGCCCCTGTCGACCATCGCTCGATACGAGAACAGCCTGGCCAACGACCGAGTCAGCCATGAGGGCCAGTTCGCGGCCGAGGACATCGCCTTCGACGTCGCCGAAGGCTACAGCCCGGACCAGGCCATGGCGGCCGTGGAGCGGGCGGTGGCCAAACTCGGCCTGCCCGAAGAAGTGATCGCCAAGCTTGGCGGCACCGCCGACGCCTTCGCCAAGACCCAGGAAGGGCAGCCGTTCATGATCCTCGGCGCGCTGGTGCTGGTGTACCTGGTGCTGGGCATTCTGTATGAGAGCTACATCCACCCATTGACGATTCTCTCGACTTTGCCGTCGGCGGGAGTCGGTGCCTTGCTCGCGCTTTACGTCACTGGCGGCGAATTCAGCTTGATCTCGCTGCTGGGGCTGTTCCTGCTCATCGGCGTGGTGAAGAAGAATGCCATCCTGATGATCGACCTGGCGCTGCAATTGGAGCGCCACCAGGGCATGACCCCGGAGGAGTCCATCCGCCGAGCCTGCCTGCTGCGTTTGCGGCCGATCCTGATGACCACCCTGGCAGCCATTCTCGGCGCCTTGCCGCTATTGCTCAGCCGTGCTGAAGGTGCAGAAATGCGCCAGCCGCTGGGCCTGACCATCATTGGTGGCCTGGTCGTCAGCCAGGTGCTGACCCTTTATACGACGCCGGTGGTGTACCTGTACCTCGACCGCCTGCGCCACCGATTCAACCATTGGCGCGGCGTGCGTACCGATGCCGCTCTGGAAACTCCGCTATGAACTTCGCCCAGACTCCACTCCACCGAGCCATGAAGCTGCTGACCCGCGGGCGCGGCTCGCGCCTGATTGGCGCCGGATTGTGCGTGGCGCTGCTCAGCGCCTGTACTCTGAGCCCGGACTACCAGCGCCCCGAGATGAGCACGCCTGCCCAGTTCAAGCAGGCCGAAGGCTGGACCCAGGCCAACCCGTCCGACGCCATCGCCCGTGGCGCCTGGTGGGAGGTTTACGGCGATGCCGGGCTCAATGCGCTGGTGGATGAACTCAACCGCAGCAACCAGACCGTTGCCCAATCGGCCGCCCAGTACCGACAGGCCCAGGCGCTGGTGCGCAGCAGCCGTGCCTCGCTGTTCCCCAGCCTGGACCTGACTGCCGGCAAGAACCGCTCGGCCCAAGGTACCGGCAGCTCCAGTTCGAGCCTGTCCAACAACAGCAGTGGTATTCGTAACACCTACAACGCGCAGCTTGGCGTGAGCTGGGAAATCGACCTGTGGGGCAAGCTTCGCGAGACCATGAACGCCAACGAGGCCAGCGCCGAAGCGAGCTTCGCCGACCTCGCCGCGATCCGCCTGAGCCAGCAGTCGGAGCTGGTGCAGAACTACCTGCAGTTGCGGGTGATCGACGAGCAGAAGCGCCTGCTGGAGGCGACCGTCGCCACCTACGAGCGTTCGCTGCGCATGACCGAGAACCAGTACCGCGCCGGGGTCTCCGGCCCCGACGCGGTGGCCCAGGCGCGCACCCAGCTCAAGAGCACCCAGGCCGACCTGATCGACCTGATCTGGCAGCGTGCCCAGTTTGAAAACGCCATTGCCGTGTTGCTGGGCAGGGCTCCCGCGGACTTCGCCCTGGCCGACAGCAAGACCATCCCAGGCTTGCCGCAAATCCCGGTCAGCCTGCCGTCACAGTTGCTCGAACGCCGTCCGGACATCGCCTCGGCCGAGCGCAACGTGATGGCGGCCAACGCCAACATTGGTGTCGCCCGTGCGGCTTACTTCCCAGACTTGAGCCTGAGCATGAGCGGTGGCTATTCCAGCAGCACCTTCAACAACTGGATTCAGTTGCCCAACCGCTACTGGTCGGTGGGGCCGCAACTGGCGTTGACCCTGTTCGATGCCGGCAAGCGCAGTGCCGAAGTGGACCGTACCGTCGCGGTCTATGACCAGACCGTGGCGCAGTATCGCCAGACCGTGCTCGATGGTTTCAAGGAAGTCGAGAATTACCTGGTGCAGCTCAAGGTATATGCCGATGAAGCCGTGGTGCGCCAGGAGGCGCTGGACGCCGCACGTGAATCACTGCGATTGACCGAGAACCAGTACCGTGCCGGGCTGATCGGCTACCTGGACGTGGTCAACGTGCAGGCCACCGCGCTGAGCAACGAGCGCAGTGTGCTGAACCTATTGCAGGGGCGGCTGGTCGCTAGCGTCCAGCTGATCGCTGCACTGGGCGGTGGATGGGAGGCCGAGCGGGCGTTCGCTGAGCAGGAGTGAAACCGACAAGTGGCTATTTGATGTCAGATGATGTGGCGAAGGCTCTGATACAGGGCTTTCGGCGCATTTCATAAGGCTTTGGATCCATTCCCATTCGCAAAAAAGCCCGTGCGTTTCGGCAACGCTTGAGTACAATCGTCAGCTTTTTCGGGCCTCCCTGTCCCGTCGCTGGAACTCCCAATGCTGACCGGTAGCTACTCCTCTTCGCTGGTGTTGATTTCGCTGTGCGTGGCCATCCTTGCGTCCTACACCGCGCTGGATCTGACCGGCCGCATTGCCACGGCCAAGGGCCGTGCCGTCTACCTGTGGATGGGCGGGGGCGCGCTGGCGATGGGCATCGGCGTCTGGTCGATGCATTTTATCGGCATGCTCGCCTTCAGTTTGCCAATCGACCTGGGCTACGACATTGGCCTGACCGCCTTTTCGCTACTGATCGCTGTGTTGTCGTCGGGGTTCGCCCTGTGGCTGGTTAGCCAGCCGAGCCTGCCTGGGCCGCAATTGGCCTTTGGCGCCCTGATCATGGGTGCGGGCATCAGTTGCATGCATTACACCGGCATGGCGGCGCTGCGCATGCTGCCAGGCATCGATTACGACCCGACATTGTTCGGCGCTTCGCTGGCCATAGCGGTCGGCGCATCGGCAGCGGCCTTGTGGATTGCCTTCCGCCTGCGCAGGCACACCCCGTATGTACGCCAGATTCGAGGCCTGGCCGCAGTGCTGATGGGCGTTGCCATCGTCGGCATGCACTACACCGGCATGGCGGCGGCGAACTTCCCGGCAGGCAGTTTCTGCGGCGCATTGGCCGGCGGGCTGCAAGGGGAAGGGCTGGTATACCTGGTGCTGATCACTACGTTGGCGGTGCTTGCGGTGGCCTTGCTGACGTCGGTGCTGGACGCACGCCTTGAGGCGCGCACTGCGGAGTTGGCGCGTTCGTTGACCTTGGCCAATCAGGAGCTCACACAACTGGCGCTGCATGACACCCTGACTGGCCTGCCCAACCGCACACTGCTGTCTGACCGCATCGACCAGGCGATTGGCAAAGTGGCGGAGCAGGGCGGCTGTTTCGCGCTGATGTTCATCGACCTGGATGGCTTCAAGCCGGTCAACGACGCCTTTGGCCATCACGTCGGCGACCTGCTGCTCAAGGCGGTGGCTGCCCGCTTGCGCGGCCACCTGCACAGCCAGGACACCCTGGCGCGGATCGGTGGCGACGAGTTCGTGCTGCTGGTGGACCTGCAGGAGCCGGCAGACGCCATGGATGTGGCGGTCAAGCAGGTCAACCTGGTCTCGCGGGCGTTCCGCGTGGCCGAACATGACCTGCAACTGACGGCGAGCCTCGGCATCGTCCTGTATCCCGGTAACGGCCAGGACCAGCTCGAACTGCTGCGCAACGCCGACGCGGCCATGTACCACGCCAAAAGCGCCGGCAAGAACGGCTACAGCTTCTTCGACGTGTCGATGAACAGCAACGCCCGCCAGCAGTTGCAGCTGTTGCAGGACCTGCGCATGGCCCTGGAGCAGCGCCAGTTCTGCCTGCATTATCAACCCAAGTTCGATGCTCAAGCCTGCCAGCCGATCGGCGCCGAGGCTTTGCTGCGCTGGCAGCACCCGCAGCACGGTCTGTTGCTGCCGGACCGTTTCATCGGTTTGGCGGAGAAAACCGGGTTGATCATCCCGATTGGCGAATGGGTACTGGACGAAGCCTGCCGGCAGATGCGCCTGTGGCATGACCAGGGGCTTACCGACTGGCGCATGGCGGTCAACCTCTCGGCCATCCAATTCTGCCATGCTGGCCTGGTCGACAGCGTCGCCCGCGCCCTGAGCAACAACGGCTTGCCGGCCAATTGCCTGACCCTGGAAATCACCGAAACCACCGCGATGCATGATGCCGATGCCAGCCTTACGGTGTTGCAGCGCCTGTCCGATATGGGCGTTGACTTGTCGATCGACGATTTTGGTACCGGCTATTCGAGCCTGATGTACCTCAAGCGCCTGCCGGCCAACGAGCTGAAAATCGACCGCGGTTTCGTGCGCGACTTGGAGCAAGACAGCGACGATGCGGCCATCGTCTCGGCCATCGTCGCCTTGGGCCAGGCACTGGGCCTGCGGATCGTCGCGGAGGGTGTGGAGACCGATGGCCAGCAGGACTTCCTGACCCGTCTGGGATGTGACTCTTTGCAGGGCTATCTGCTGGGCCAGCCCGTGCCGGCTGAACAGTTCATGGGCAAACTGCAGGCGCTCCAGCAGAGCTCGGAAGCGGTAGCCTAAACGGCATCGCGCAGGGCAAAGACTGGTACCAAGGCATCCATCTCGGCCTCTACCGCCTCGATGATGCGTTCGACGTCCGCCGCTGCCATGATGGCGGTGCAGGGGATACCGGCAATCGCCAGAAGGGTTTCTCCGGTGGCGCGGTCGAACAGGCGGGCGATCATGCTGCGTGGCGCATCCATGCTGGCTTCGAAACCTAGCGGATGGAAATGCCAACGCATCACCTGGCAGGCGTTGGGGAACGTCATCTTGTTCATGCCAGCCTCCTTGTCCTTGCCTGGACGCGGTGAACGAGGGCCGAGAACATGGCCGCCGGGAAACTAACGATAGCACCGGCCAGGTTACCGTTCTGCGGAAAATACGACGAATGTAGTAATGCATGACCTCGGTCACAGTGGCGTCATGCGTACCGTCTGGCGGCAAGTGGCCAGGCAAACGTTTTCCCTGCTCGAGCTCGGCAGATGGGCCGGTGGGTTCTGCTATTTTTAATTCCAATCGGCGCACGACGTTTTCGGACGAGCGGTGCGAGCTGGGCAGACAGGGAGACAGTCATGCGCTATTCCACGCTCACGCAACGCATCGCCGGTGAAGCCGCCGCTGCCTGGGATATCCACTATCAAGCCCAGGCCTTGCGTCGCGAGGGGCGGGAAATCTTCTTGCTTTCGGTAGGCGACCCTGACTTCGAAACGCCACCACCCATCGTCGAAGCGGCGCTCAGCAGCCTGCGTCGTGGCGATACCCATTACAGCGATGTGCGCGGCAGCCTGGCGCTGCGCCAGGCCATTGCCCGGCGCAGCGGTCCGCAGGTCAGCACCGAGCAGGTGATGGTGCTCGCCGGTGCACAGTGCGCGCTGTATGCCGTTTGCCAGTGCCTGTTTGAGGCTGGCGACGAAGTGATCGTCGCCGAGCCCATGTATGTCACCTACCACGCTGTGCTGGGTGCTTGTGGTGCACAGCTGGTACAGGTGCCGGTCAGCCCGGAGCAAGGCTTTCGCCTCAACCCGCTGGCCGTGGCCAAGGCTATCACGCCGCGTACCCGTGGGCTGTTGCTGAACACGCCGCATAACCCGACCGGTGCGGCAATTTCTCCCCAGGACATGGCGCAGCTCGCCCAGCTTTGCCGTGACCATGATCTGTGGCTGATTTGCGACCAGGTCTACAGTGGCCTGCTCTATGAGGGCGAAGTGGCAGACCCGGCAAGCCTGCCGGGTATGAGCGAGCGCTGCGTGATCATCGACAGTGTGTCCAAATCGCATGCTATGAGCGGTTGGCGAGTGGGTTGGGTGGTAGCCCCGCCGATGCTGATCGGACACCTGGCCAACCTGGCCATGGCCATGCTGTTCGGCCTGCCAGAGTTCGTCATGCAAGGGGCCTGTGTGGCACTGGAGCAGGATCTGGCCGCTGTGCGGCAGATGCGCGAGGCCTATCGGCAGCGGCGAGATCGGGTGTGCGCGGCCTTGGCTGATTGCTCCGGGGTGCGCGCACATCGTCCGGCGGGCGGTATGTTCGTGATGCTCGATATCCGCGCCACCGGGCTCAGTGCCCAAGCGTTCGCCCAGCGGCTGTTGATGGAGGAGGGGGTTGCGCTACTGCCGGGGGATGCTTTCGGGACCAGCGCCGCTGGGCATGTGCGCATGGGATTGGTGCTTGCCGCCGAACAGTTGGAGGAGGCATGCCGGCGGATCGGCGTCTGTGCCCAGCGCGTGCTAGCCGAGCAGGCCGGCGGCGATGTTGATGGTGAAACCGAGGATCGCCGTGTTGAACACGAAGCCTACCAGTGAGTGTGCCAGCACCACCCGGCGCATGCCGCGCCCGCCCACGCCGATGTCGGAGGTTTGCACGGCGACGCTGATGGTGAACGAGAAATAGTGGAAGTCCCAGTAGTCTGGATGGCGTTCACCGTCGGCGAAGCGCAAGGCGGGTTCTTCACCTTCGTTGGTGTAGAACAGCCGCGCATAGTGCAGGCTGAAGATACAACCGATCAGCAACCAGGACCCAGCGATGGTCAAGCCCGTGTAGAGGTAGTGCAGCGCTAGATCGGTACCTTGCAGGCCTCGGCTGGATACCAGTTGCAGGGTAACCGCAGCAAGGCTGGCGATGGCGGCGATGCACACCGTGAACAGCACCAGGCCCGCATTTTCATCCTCGACACGTGCGACTTTGCGTACTTTTTCGGGAACCGCCCGCCAGGTCAACCACAGGACCAGCAGGAGGTACAACCAGACCCCCAGGTTCCAGCCGGCGAGAACGCGCTGGACGGTGTCGCTGGTAGGGATCAACCACGCCCCGAGGATGCCGGCCAGCGCGGCGATGCTCAGGCGGGGGTGAGTGCGGGTCAGGCGGTGGAAAACCATGAGGGCTCGCTAGTAGAACGTCCTGGTTACCACTCTAGACCACGCATCACCCTGGCATCCCGTCCACACGCGGGCGCAGCAGCATTGGCAGGTAATGCCACAGGAACGACAGCAGCGCCGCACTCCAGCACAGCACTGAAACGTCGATGCCTATCGGCGTGAACTGGCTCAGCACCACGCGCGCCAGTGCGGCCAATTGCATCAGCGCGAAGGCCCAGGCGATGGTCGCCGGCACCGTTAACGAACGGCCCGTATGGCCAAGGCTGACCCGCGCCATCATCGCCACGATCAGCCCGGTCATGGCGCCGATGGTCAGTGCATGGGTAATCAGGCTGGAGTTGAGTGCGACGCCGGCATGCCACAGCGCCATGCCCAGGCACGCCAGCGCCATCCAGGCATAGGCCAGGTGCAGGGACCAAAGCAGTGGCAGCCGCCATAGGCCACGGTCGTGCCACAGCAGCAGGCGTGCGCCATGCAGAAGGAACAATGCGCCGAACAGGACGGCCAGGGCGGGCTGAGGGGTATCGGCGAATCCCGCAGCGAAGGCCAGCGGTACGGCTACGCTGAGCATCAGGCAGGCACGGTCCAGCCAGGGTCGTGCGGGTGTGGGTGCCAGGTTGCCCAGGCCTCGGCGGGTAAAGAAGGGGATCACCCGGCCACCGAGGATGGTCATCATCGCCGCTACCAGCCACAAGCCGGCGAAAATGCCTCGGCGCTGCCAGACTTCATCCTGGCGCAGCCAACCGATCAGCGTCAGCCACTGGCAGCCGGCAATCAGCAAAAGCAAGCCGACAATCGGGTAATTGTTGCGCAGGCGTCGTTGTACGATCGGGCGGGCGAGCGCAATGGCTACCAGGGGCAGAAAACTACCCTGCAACGCAATCAGCAAACCTGCCGGCAAAGGCAGGAACCAGCCCGTCCGGCCCAGCAGCCAGAGCAGGAACAATCCCTGCAGCGGCCGCCCGCTGAGACCGGGGACGCCAGTCCAGTTCTGCACGGCCGTGAGCAGGAAGCCTGCGACAATGGCCACAACAAAACCGTAAAGCATTTCGTGCCGGTGCCAGGCGAGCATGCCCCCGGGCGGTGTCGCCTGGAGCGCCCCGGCCAGCACCCCGGCCCACACCAGCAGGGCGACCAGCGCGAAAATGCTACCGCCCAGGAAGAACGGGCGAAAACCCAGGGCCCAGACGGGTTGGCGTGGACGTGAGTCGATCGGTTGCACCAGCATAGGCAGACCTTCGTTCGATCAGGTGGCTTTAATTGAGTTACCATCACGATCCGTGCCATCTATAAAGATCTTAGATTTCAAGGTAATGGCATTGCACTGGGTCCTAATGACCCTTTTGTAACGTTGTCATCGTGACTCGATGACGGGTCGTTTTGACCTGCTTTACGCTTTGTGTGCGCGTCAATTGCCCCCGAAGCTTTGCTACAGGATTCATGTTTTGTCCGACCTCTCGCAAAATCCGCTGCTGCAGTATCTCGCCCGGCTGGCACCTTCCAGCCAGCAAACCATGCGCTACATCCTCCAGGACGCTGCAGACCGATTAGGTTTCGTCGATTGCAATCTGGCCGATGTGCCGTGGCACCGGCTCGAACCTGGGCATGTGATCGGCCTGGTGGCGGCACTGCGCACCGATGGCTATGCGCCCAACAGTTCGTCGTTGTACGTCAACGCTATTCGCGGGGTGATGAACGAAGCCTGGCGCCAGGGCCTGATCGACCACGAGCAGTTGCTGCGCATCCGCGAGGTGAAGCCGGCGACCGGCAGCCGCCTGCCGCCTGGACGCAACCTGCGGCGCAGCCTGATTCGTGAATTGATGGACGTGTGCGCCGCCGACCCACGCCCGCAAGGCGTGCGTGATGCGGCGATCATTGCGTTGCTGTACGGCACGGGTATGCGCAAGTCAGAGTCGGTGGACATCGATCTCGATCAGGTGGATTTCGAGGCACGTAGCCTGCAGGTGCTGGGCAAGGGCAACCGGCAACTGATCAAGTACGCCCCGGTGTGGGCCTTCGAGAAGCTCCAGGCCTGGCTTGAGCTGCGCCGCCAGACCCTGCCCGACGGGGCGTCGGACGACCCGTTCCTGTTCAACCGCATCCGCCGTGGCAACCACATTACCCGCGCGCGCATCACCAAGCATGCGATCTACTACATCGCCCGCCAGCGAGGTGCGCAGGTGGGGGTGAAGATCATGCCCCATGATTTCCGCCGAGCGTTCATTACCCGGGTGATCGAAGAGCACGACCTGTCGATTGCGCAGAAGCTGGCGCATCATGCCAACATCCAGACCACGGCCAGCTATGACCGGCGAGATGACAACGAGCGGCGACGCGCAGTGGACCGGTTCGATTATTGAGGCGGCTGTACGGGCCTCTTCGCGGGGCAAGCCCGCTCCCACAAGGACCATGGAGTACCTGTGGGAGCGGGCTTGCCCCGCGAAGAGGCCCGAGAAAACTAATGAATACTTGAAGCCAGCTCGAATATCGGCATGTACATCAGGATTACGATCAGCCCGATCAGCAAGCCGATAAACGTCATCAGGAGCGGCTCGAACAGCTTGACGAACCATTCGACCCAGCGGCCGATCTCCTGGTCATGAAAGTCCGCGCAGCGTTCGAGCATTTCCCCAAGATTCCCCGATTGTTCGCCTGCCCGCAGCAGGCGCAGCGAGACTGGCGTGACCAGTTGCCCGGCTTCCAACGCCTCCGACAGCGGTAGGCCTTCCCCCACCCGTCGGCTGGCTTGCTCCAGCCCTTGCGCCGCAGCGCTGCCCAGCAGTCCCCGGGCCATGCCCATGGCCGTCAGGATGGGAATGCCGCCCTGCAGCAAAATGCCCAAGGAGCGATAGAAGCGCGCAAGCTCATACATCATCAAGCGTTGATGCAGCGCCGGCATGCGCCGTACCTGGCGTGAGATCCAGCGCCGCAGCAGCGGGTTGCGGCGCAGCAGCACCAGCGCGCCGATGCTGCCCATTGTCGCCAGCGCCAAAGGCAGTTGGTGGGCATGCAGAAACAGGCCGATCTGCATCAGCACGCGCGAGAGCCACGGCAGTTCGCTGCCCATGCCCTCGAACACCAGGCTGAAACGCGGCACCACGTAGCCGAGTAGAAACAACACCACGCCACCGCCCACCAGCAGCAACAGCAATGGGTAGACCGACGCCCCCACCAGCTTCTGCCTGACCAGATCCAACCGCTGGCGATAACCGATGTAGCGATGCAGGGCGTCACCCAGTGCGCCGGTGCGCTCGCTGGACTGCACCAGTGCCACGTACAGCGGTGGGAACACACGCGGTTGCTGGGCCAGCGCCTGGGACAGCGAGCGGCCTTCGTAGAGCTGGCGAACCAGCGCCGCCAGGACCTTGCGCGCAGCCCCAGCCGGGGCTTTTTCCGCCAGGCTTTCCAGCGCATCGATCAGTGGCAGGCCGGCATGCAGCAGGGTGGTCAGCTCCTGGCTGAACAGCACCAGGTCGAATGCTGCCTGGCGGCGCCAGGCCAAACCGCGCAGGGCGCCGCCCTGGCCGCGCACGCTGACCACCCGCAAACCTTGGTCCTCGGCCTGGCGGCGCGCCTGCTCGGCATCCTCGGCATCGATTTGCAACTGCACCACGCCCTGTCTGCCCAGGGCCTTGAGGCTATAGCGCATGGCCGTGCTCCTCATTGCCAGCTGGTGATTTCGGCGTTCTCACCGTCGCCACCGGGTTGGCCATCCTTGCCCATCGACAGCAAGTCGTACTCGCCGCCATTTTCGCCCGGCTGCCGGTAGATATAAGCGCGGCCCCAGGGGTCCTGGGGCACGGCTTTCTGCAGGTAGGGGCCGGTCCAGCGCGCCTCGCCACTGGGTGCGGCCACCAACGCCTGCAAGCCCTGTTCACTGTTGGGGTAATGGCCGACTTCCAGGCGATACAGGTCCAGGGCCTTGCCCAGGCCCTCGATCTGCGCACGGGCGACCTTGGCCTCCGAGCGCCCGAGCTGGCTGAAGTACTTGGGTGCGACGATGCCGGCCAACAAGCCGAGCACCACCAGCACCACCAGCAGTTCGAGCAGGGTGAAGCCGAATTGATGTTTGGGTTTGCGCTGCATGGTGAAGCCCTCCTGCATGGGGACGTGCTTGCCCAGGGTATCGCTGCACCATGCAACAGCCGTGCACGTCTGCCTCGGGGCCTTGCGCCATGCGCCATGGCAAGCGGCACAGTGCTTGCGTCGTAACCGCAAAGCCCGGGTTTTCCGGGGCATTTCCCCCACATCGGGGGCACGGCGGGGAGGCGACCGACATGCGTGGGATTATCCTGGGACTGATCTGGCTGGCAGGGGCAACCGCCCAGGCCGATGTCTACATCTCAATCGATGCCAAAGGTGGCTACGTACTGACCAACGTCCATCGGCCGGGGCGCCACTATGAACGGGTGATCAGTGAACCCGTTACTCAGGCCGGGCCGACCCATGCGCAACTGATCACCGGCCGACCGTACGCCGACCTGGTGGCCACTGCAGCGCGCAAGCACAACGTGCCCCCGGCGCTGCTGCATGCGCTGATCAAGGCCGAGTCCGGCTATAACCCCAAGGCCCGTTCGGCAGCCGGCGCGGTAGGGCTGATGCAACTGATGCCGGGCACGGCGAAGGAAATGGGGGTAGAGGATGCCCTCGACCCTGAGGACAACGTGCTGGGTGGCGCGCGCTACATCAAGCGCATGCTGACCCTGTTCGACAACGACATCACCCTGGCCGTGGCGGCCTACAACGCCGGCCCCGATGCTGTCCTGCGCCGTGGGGCGGTGCCGCCGTTCGCCGAAACCCGGCGCTATGTGCCCAACGTGCTGCGTGAATACCGCAAGTTGCAAGGGCTGGCGGCAGATTCGCCGTTGTGATGATGGCGCACCTTGCATCGGCATGATGGAAATCAGCGCAATGCAATCCCCAACTCTGGGCTATAACCTTTCACAGGTGCTCAGCAGTGGAAGCCGCCATGGACATCGTCCCCCGTTCCGACACACTGGAGACGCTTGCCAGTCCAGACGCCGGCACCGCGCGCAAGCCCTTCGACCTGCTGCGCTGGTATGCCTGGGTCAGCCTGGCCTTCATTCTGTCGGTGGCGGTCGGGCTGGGCCTGATCTCCAGCCGCTTCATCATTGACGAAAGCGTCGAGCGCGACGCCTTGCTCACCGCCCAGTTCATCACCTCCATCGCCGATGCCGAAGTGCGCCATGTGGCCATCCCCAATGTGCGCACCATGGGCGAGCTGCTCGACCCGCGCACCGACCACGCCGCCTTGCCCGGCGTGACCCCGCAAGCGCGACGCAAGGCACGTGGGGAATTTCTCGACCATATCGCCCACCTGCCGGACATGCTCCTGGCCAACATCTACGCCCCGGACCGCACGGTGATCTGGTCGAGCAACCCGGCACTGATGGGCAAGCTGATCGAAGGTGATGACGACCTGGACCGGGCTTTCGAATACAAGATGCGGGTCTCTGCCAGCTATCACAATTTCGAACAGGCACGCGCCGAACAAAAATTCGTGACCCCGCCCGAGCAGTTGTTCATCGAGAACTACATTCCGTTGTTCGATGCCGATGGCGAACGGGTCACGGCAATGGTGGAGATCTACAAGGAACCTCACGACCTGATCGTACGCATCGAACATGGCCTGATCCGTATCTGGCTGGCCATCATCATCGGCGCCGGCCTTGTCTACCTCGGCCTCTACGGCATCATGCGCCGCGCCGCACGGTTGATGTCGGTGCAGCAGAAGCGGCTGATCAGCAACGAAACCTATGTGGCATTGGGAGAGGTGTCTTCGGCCGTGGCACATAGCCTGCGCAATCCGCTGGCAAGTATCCGCTCCAGCGCCGAACTGGCCCAAGTGTTCGACGAGGGGCACGCGCAGCGCAACATCGATGAAATCATCAGCCAGGTCGACCGCATGTCGCACTGGATTCGCCAGCTGCTTCAGTCGTTGCGGCCGCTGAATGACGAAGCGGTGGCCGTGGACCTGCCTCAGGCCTTGCAAGACAGCTTGCAGAGCTTTGCCGTGCCGCTGGCGCGCAGTGGCGTGACCCTAGACCTGCAACCCTTGCCAGCAGTGCAGGTACTCGGCCAGCCGGTGCTGCTCGGGCAGATTTTCAACAGCCTGATCGACAATGCCCTGGAGTCGATGGAACAGGGGGGCAGGCTGCGCGTCGAGGTGGTTAAGCACGATCGGCGCAGCGTCACCCTGCGCCTGTCCGATTCCGGTAAAGGCATGAATGAACGCCAGCAGCGCATGGCCTTCAGGCCTTTCTTCACCACCAAACAGGGCGGATTGGGCGTGGGTCTGGTGCTGGTGAAACGCATCATGGAGCGCTTCGGCGGGTCAGTGAGATTGAGCAGCAGAGAAGGGCATGGCACCCGGGTCTCACTCAATTTCAGGTTGGCTGATGCCTGATAACCCCTGTCATGTTAAGTGGGTAATGAATACCCAAATGTGGGGGGGTAATCTCGAATCAAATACAGGAAAATTATTTAACTTATTGAAATATAGGAATTTAAATTTTATGTGTTGTTGTGGCTAATTTTTTGCAACGGTCAAACGCATTCATAGGGCGGGAACGAAGCGATGCAGACGCTGGATACGGATGTGCTCGACAGGACTTCTGCGCAACCCGGCAGCGGCTTAGCCGCTCCCCTTCGCGAGTTCAATCTACTGCGCTGGTTTTCCGTGATCAGCCTGTTGATCATTGCCTCTGTAGCGGTTGGCCTGGGCTATGTTTCGACGCGCTTCGTGGTGCGTGACAGTGTCGAACGCGACGCCATGCTCACCGCCCAATTCATCCAGGCCATGGCCCAGGCCGAGGTGCGCCATTCGCAGCTGCCGCCCGGCACCACCATGGGCGAGCTGCTCGACCCGCGCCTGGATCAGCAACATCTGCAGGTCAGCCCGGCGCTGGCCGAGTCGACCCGGACCGAGTTCCTCGATCATGTCGAGCACCTGCCCGACACGCTGCTGGCCAACGTCTACGCTCGCGACCGCACCATCGTCTGGTCCACCAACGCCGAATTGATCGGCAAACGAATTGCCGCCGATGGCGACCTGGACCGTGCATTCCGTTCGCGCAAGGCAGTGTCGGCCAGCTACCACAAGGCCGAAGAGGACCGCGAGGAGCAGAGGTTCGAGCGCGAGCCGCACTACCTGTTCATCGAGAACTACATCCCGTTGTTCGACAGCCAGGGCGAACAGGTCATGGCGATGGTCGAGATCTACAAAGAGCCGCAGGACCTGATTCGGCGTATCCAGCGCGGATATGTGCTGATCTGGGCTTCGACCCTGGTGGGCGGGGCGCTGATCTATTTCGGCCTGTTCTGGATCGTGCGGCGTGCGGCGTCGATGCTAAGCCATCAACAGGAGCGGCTGGTGGCCAGCGAAACCTATGTCGCCCTGGGCGAGATGTCATCGGCGGTGGCGCATAGCATGCGCAACCCGTTGGCCAACATTCGCTCCAGCGCGGAACTGGCGCAGGAAATCGCCAGCCCCCAGGCACAGCAGAACATTGTCGACATCATCAACCAGGTTGACCGCATGTCGCGCTGGGTGCGCGAGCTGCTGGTGTCGCTGCGCCCGACCAGCGACAGCGCCGAGGCCGTGGACCTGGTGGCTGCCATCGACGACACCCGCCAGGCCTTTACCCGGCAGATCGAGCGCAACGCGGTGCGGTTTTCCTTCGAAGGGCCGCCGGTGCAGTGGGTGGCCAGCCAGCCGCTGCAGTTGTCGCAGATCCTCAACAGCCTGTTTTCCAATGCCATCGAAGCCATGCCAACGGGCGGTGAGTTGCGCGCCCAAGTCAGTGTCCAGGATGGCCAGCGCGTCGAATTGCTGCTTACTGACACCGGCAAAGGCATGACCAAGCAGCAGGAACGAATGGTCTTCAAGCCGTTTTTCACCACCAAACAGGGCGGCCTGGGTGTGGGCCTGGCGCTGGCCAAGCGGATCATGGAACGTTTCGGCGGCTCGGTCAGCCTGAGCAGCCGTGAAGAGGAAGGAACCCGCGTCAGCCTCACTTTCAATATCGCAGCGGGAGGGGAACATGGAGCACAGCATCCTGGTAGTCGAGGATGATGAAATCCTTGCCAATAATATTTCTACCTATCTGAACCTCAAGGGCTTCGAGGTGACTGTCTGCAATACGGCCGAGCTGGCGCTGGAGCAAATCAAGCGCGTCCAACCCGATGCGGTGCTCACCGACAATTCGCTGCCGGGCATGAACGGCCACGACTTGTTGCGCACGCTGGTGGTGCAGGCACCGGAGCTCAAGGTCATCATGATGACGGGCTACGGCAACGTCGAAGATGCCGTGCAGGCGATGAAGGAGGGCGCGTTCCATTACTTGACCAAGCCGGTGGTGCTGGCCGAGCTGAAGCTGACGCTGGAGAAGGCCCTGGCCACCGAGCGTATGGAGCGCACGCTGACGTTCTATCAAGAGCGCGAGGCGCAGAAATCCGGGCTGCAGGCGCTGATCGGCGAGTCGCCGGCGATGCTGACGCTCAAGCACACCTTGCGTCAGGTGCTCGATGCCGAGCGGCGCATGGCCAGTGATGACCTGCCTCCGGTGTTGGTCGAAGGTGAAACCGGCACCGGCAAGGAGCTGGTCGCCCGCGCGCTGCACTTCGACGGCTTGCGCAGCAAGGGGCCGTTCATAGAATTCAACTGTGCGTCGATCCCGGCCAACCTGCTGGAAGCTGAGTTGTTCGGCCATGAGAAAGGTGCCTTCACCGATGCCAAGGAGCGCCGCGTAGGGCTTGTCGAGGCGGCCGATGGCGGCACGCTGTTCCTCGATGAAATCGGCGAAATGGACCTGGTATTGCAGGCCAAGTTGCTCAAGCTGCTGGAAGACCGCAGCATTCGCCGGATCGGTGCGGTCAAGGAGCGTAAGGTCGACCTGAGGGTGATCAGCGCCACCAACTGCAACCTGGAACAGATGGTGCAGCAGGGCAAGTTTCGCCGTGACCTGTTCTTCCGTCTGCGCATCATCGCCTTGAAGGTGCCACGCCTATACGCGCGTGGGCAGGACATCCTGTTGCTGGCCAGGCATTTCCTTGCTCATCATGGGCGCCGATATGGCAAACCGAATCTGCGCTTCAGTGCCGAGGCCGAGGGCTTGATGCTGAGTTACAGCTGGCCGGGCAACGTGCGCGAGTTGCGCAACATGCTGGAGCAGACGGTGTTGCTGGCGCCCAACGAGGTGGTGCAGGCGCATCAGCTGAACTTGTGCATGACCTTGGTCGACGAGCCGATGGCGCAGCCGACGGCCACCTTGTACGAAATGCCGCGGCACGAACCGGAGCCGGGCACCAGCCTGCCGGACATGGAGCGGGACCTGGTGTGCAAAACGCTGGATCGCACGGATTGGAACGTCACCAAGTCGGCACGGATGCTCGGGCTTTCGCGGGATATGCTGCGCTACCGAATCGAAAAACTGGGCCTGACCAGGCCCGACAAGCGACAGTGGTGATGATGTCTGCACCGGTTTCTTCACGGGCAATCCCGCTCCCGCAGGGTCAGCGCTGAAATCAACACCAGCGCCATACCTGTGGGAGCGGGCTTGCCCGCGAATAGGCCGAAACTGACTAACGCTGCCCGCCGTCCGACCCGGTCCCCCCCTGCGCACCATTACCTTCCGACCCACTGCCATCCATCCCCGGCAAATCGCGGTTGTCATTCTGCTTGGCGGGCGGACTTTCCGGGTCATTACCCTGAATGCGCGGGTCAGTAGCCCGCGGCATGGGCTTTTCGATCGGGTTGAGGGTGCTGTCCACACCCGGCTTCGGCGCCGGGTTGTGTGGGTCGTCGGGGTAGGTCGTTCCCGTGCCGACCGCAAGGGCCATCGGCGCGGCGAGCAGGGCGGCGAGCAACACACTGGTGCGGATCATGGGCAAACTCCTTTGCGAGGGTAGGGCTTGTACAACTGTTCGGCCCTACCCCAGGCGCCAAGGTGCCATCACCCCGATCAGCGGTCACACCACCGTCGACAGCGCCATGATGAAGATGATGCCGACCACCGAAAGGATGGTCTCCATCATGGTCCAGGTCTTCAAGGTTTCGGCCACTGTCATGTTGAAGTACTGCTTGACCAGCCAGAAACCGGCATCGTTGACGTGGGACAGGATCAGCGAGCCAGCACCGGTGGCCAGCACCAGCAGTTCCCGGTTGACCCCGGGCACCAGGTCGATCACCGGGGCAACGATACCGGCACCAGTGATGGTCGCGACGGTCGCGGAACCTGTGGCGATGCGGATCACCGCCGCTACCAGCCAGGCCAGCATGATCGGGGAAATTTCTGCCTGCACGGCCATCTGCCCGATCACATTGCCGACCCCGGTATCGACCAGCATCTGCTTGAAGCCGCCGCCTGCGCCGACGATCAGCACGATGGCTGCGGTCGGCGCCAGGCTCTGGTCGAGCATCTTCATGATCTGCTGGCGGCTGAAGCCACGCGCCGAGCCGAAGGTGTAGAAGGCCAGCAACAGGGCGGCGAGCAGGGCGGTGATCGGGTGACCGATCAGGTCCATCCACTGGCGGACGATATGCTCGGCCGGCAGCACCACGTCAGCGAAGGTCTTGAGCAGCATCAGCACCACTGGCAGCAACACGGTGACCAAGGTAATGGTGAAGCTCGGCAGATTGCTTTGGTCGGACTCCTTGGCAATCTGGTCCATCAGTTCTTGCGACGGGTTGCCGGGGATGTAGCGGGAGATGAAATTACCGAACAAGGGGCCGGCAATGATCGCCGTGGGCAGCGCCACCAGCAGGCCGTAGAAGATCGTTTTGCCAATGTCAGCCTTGAAGATGCCGATCGCCAGCAGCGGGCCCGGGTGCGGAGGCACCAGGCCGTGCACCACGGAAAGGCCTGCCAGCAGCGGGATGCCGATCTTGATCAGCGATACGCCCGAGCGCCGGGCGACGATGAACACCAGCGGAATCAGCAGCACGAAGCCGATTTCGAAGAACAGCGGGATGCCGACCAGGAAAGCGGCGAACATCATGGCCCAGTGCACGTTCTTCTTGCCGAAGGCGCGAATCAACGTTTGCGCGATCTGGTCGGCCCCCCCGGAGTCGGCCATTAGCTTGCCAAGCATGGTGCCCAGGGCAAGGACGATGCCGACGAATCCAAGCACACCACCGAAACCGTCCTGGAACGATTTCATGACCTTGGCCACCGGCATGCCGGAGGTCAGGCCGAGAAAGCCCGCGGCAATGGTCAGGGCGACGAAGGGGTGGACCTTGAAATGGGTGATCAGCAGGATCAGCCCGATGATGGTTACCAGGGCATCGAGCAGCAGGTAGGTATCTGTAGCCAGTCCGAACATGGTTTTAAGGCCTCGGTCTTATCGTTGTTTTTGGCGTTGCTTTAATTGAATCTTCGCCGCTTTCAGGTGTCGAGACAGCGCTGTCTTAGGTGAGCTGGAAAAACCGCCGGATTCAGGCGGTTCGCGCCAGGCTCCGCTCACCGCAGGGCTTTAGCCAGTCGTCGACCAATCCGGCGAGCATGACGAGGGGTAGCGTGGCATCCAGGGCCAGGGTCATTGGTTCCCCGCGCGGTGACTCAAGGGCAGCGAACTGGCTGTCAATCAGGCTCGCCGGCATGAAGTGGCCGGGGCGGGCCAGTACGCGCTTTTCCGCTTCAGCGGGGGTAAGCTCGAGGAACACGAATACCAGTCCTGGCATCGCATCGCGCAGCGTGTCGCGGTAACTGCGCTTGAGTGCCGAGCAAGTGAGGATCGGGCGCTCGCCGGCCTTGACCGTAGCCTGCAGCTCCTCGCCCAGGCGCACCAGCCAGCCGGCCCGGTCGTCGTCGTTCAAGGGCGTGCCAGCGCTCATCTTCTGGATATTTTCGGCAGGGTGGAACGCGTCGCCCTCGATCAGGCGGCCGCCGCTTTTTTCAGCGATGGCAGCACCCATGCTACTTTTGCCGCAACCGGCTACGCCCATCACCACAATGGCGGACAGGGGAGAATTCATCAGTACCTCCTGCGGGATGAGGTAGCGCTGTCTCGGCACAGACGAAACGCCACCTCTCCGTGTTATTGATCTTGTCGTTACGCAGTATGGACGCTTGGCAGGGGGCGTGTAGTGGCCACCACCAAAGATTACATTGCCTGCGTCCTGAGACAGCGCTACCTTAGTGGCCGTTCCCCTCCCTTGCAAGTAGTAAAATTACAACACACATGTCTCGATCTGGCTCCCGCACTACCGGTCGTCCCACCCTGGCAGAAGTGGCCAGGCTGTCCGGGGTCTCCCCGATTACCGCCTCACGCGCGTTGCGCGGAGTGAGTACCGTTGCCCCAGATTTGGTGGAAAAGGTGCTGGCCGCTGCAGCCAGTCTGGGTTATGTGGCCAACCCGGCGGCCCGGGCACTGGCGTCTGCGCGTAGCCAGTCGGTGGTAGTGCTGATTCCCTCGCTGTCCAACCAGTTGTTCATCGACACCCTTGAAGCCATTCACGAGGTAATGCGCCCTCGCGGGCTTGAAGTGCTGATTGGCAACTATCACTACGATGTCGACGAAGAAGAAAACCTGATCCGCAATTACCTGGCGTACCAGCCGTGCGGCATGCTGCTAACGGGTTTCGACCGCAGCGATGCCGCGCGGCAGATGCTGGCGGCCAGCGGGGTGCCTTGCGTGCACATGATGGAACTGGGCGGTCAGCCTGGTGCTTTGTCTGTCGGGTTTTCCCAGCAGCAGGCCGGGCGTGCTGCGGCGCGGCACTTGCTTGAGCGCGGCCGGCGACGTCTGGCGTTCATCGCCGCGCAGCTCGACCCTCGGGTGATGCAGCGAGCCGAAGGATTTCGCCAAGCGCTGGCCGAAGCCGGCATGGCCGACACGGAGCTGGAGATCCTCTCGCCCCAGCCCTCGTCCATTGCCCTGGGCAGTGAGCTGTTCAGCCAGTTGCTGGCCCAGACGCCCGATGTGGATGGCATCTTCTTCTGCAACGACGACCTCGCCCAGGGCGCAGTGTTACAGGCGCTGCGCCAAGGCATCGAGGTTCCGAGGGCAGTGGCCATGGTCGGCTTCAATGACTTGCCAGCGTCTGCGCACATGGTCCCGCGGCTAACTTCGATTCGTACGCCCAGGGCAGCCGTTGGTCGGGGTGCTGCGCAGGCATTGCTGGCATTGCTCGACGGCAAGCGAGTGGCGACCGCACAGCAGGACCTGGGTTTTGAGTTGATGGTGCGCGAAAGCTCCTGACTTTTCTTTGTCACTAATAACTAAGTGATAGCAGTGTGCTTGCACGCCTGCGGCGCCGATCTATGCTCAGGAAACCCCGCGCATAAAGGACCCCGGCGCCATGTTCGATTTTCATCGCAAGTCTGATCTGATCGAAATTCAGCGCACTCGCCAAGCCCTTGCTGAAACCCAGGCAAAGCTTGCGGCAATCAGCCGTAGCATGGCCATGATCGAGTTCGCGCCCGACGGCACCATTCTCGATGCCAATGCGCAGTTTTGCCAGGCGATGGGCTACAGCATCGAGGAGCTGCGCGGCAAGCACCATCGGCTGTTCTGCGACCCGGCTTACGCCAAGACTGCCGAGTACCAGCAACTGTGGCGCGAATTGGGGGAGGGCAAGGCCATCAGCGGCACGTTCGAGCGTGTCGATAAGGGAGGCCGTGAGGTGTGGCTAGAGGCCAGCTACATGCCGGTGCTCAACGAACGTCAGCAAGTCACCAGCGTGATCAAAGTGGCGGCCGATATCAGCCAGCGGGTCAAGGATGAGCACGAGAGCCAAAGCCTGCTCAAGGCCATTGGCCGCTCCATGGCCGTGGTCGAATTCACCCCCCAGGGCCGGGTGATCCAAGCCAACCAGAATTTCCTCGCCACCATGGGTTATCGCCTGGAAGAGGTGGTGGGTCGGCATCACGGGCTGTTTTGCCTGGCGCATGAGCGTGAATCGGTCGGCTACCGGGAGTTCTGGGCTTCGTTGAACCGTGGTGAGTACCACTCGCACCGCTTCGAGCGCGTTAACAAGCAAGGCCAGACGGTCTATCTGGAAGCCTCCTACAACCCGATCTTTGACAGTAAGGGCCGGCTGTATAAGGTGGTCAAGTTCGCCAGCGACATCACCGCGCAAGTCAGCACCCAGCAGAGCGCCGCCGACGCTGCCCATGCCAGTTCAGTGCAGACCGATGCTTGCGCGCGCAAGGGCACCGAGGTGGTGCAGCAGACGGTAGAAGTGATCGAGCAGATTTCCCAGGAACTCAACGACGCGGCGCGCAGCATCGACGCGGTGAGCAAGCAGTCGGATGTGATTGGGCAGATCGTCCTGACCATTCGCGGGATCGCCGACCAGACCAACTTGCTGGCCTTGAATGCCGCCATCGAGGCCGCCCGCGCCGGTGAGCATGGGCGCGGCTTCGCCGTAGTCGCCGATGAAGTGCGCAACTTGGCAGCCAGAACCAGCAAGGCCACCCTGGAGATCGTCGATGTGGTGCGACAGAACCACGACCTGTCACTCACTGCGGTGGCCAGCATGCAGTCCAGCCTGACCCGCACGGGGCGAGGCGTTGCCCTGGCCAATGAGGCCGGCACAGTGATCATGGAGATACAACAGGGCTCACGCCACGTTGTCGACGCGATTAGCCAGATCAACTCGACGCTGCAATTGCACTGAGGGCCTCGTCCAGTTCGTGCTGCAAATGCTGCAGGCTGGTTTTCAGTTGCAGCCGCAGCGCGTCGGTGGGTAAGCCCTCGGCCTGGGCCTGTTCGATGGCCTCGCAATCCTGCACCACGCCCCGCACCTTGAGCATCTTGGCGCCGCCCTTGATGCGGTGGGTGACCGTGCGCACCGCGTCGCAGTCCGGGGCGTTGCCAAGTGCGTGTAGCGCGGCAAGATCTTCGCTGGCGCTGTGCGACAGTTGTTCGAGTAGGCGCCGTACTAACTGATCATCGTCCAGGGTCAGATGGCGCAGTTCGCTCAGGTTGAAGCCGCTTGCCGTAGGCTTTGACGCCTTCGGCTCTGGGTGAGCCTGCGGCACGTGAAGGCGGAGTGCTCGCAGGCCAATCGGCTTGAACAGGCAGTCATCCATACCGCTGGCCAGGCAACGTGCTCGTTCTTCGGCCTGGGCGTTGGCAGTGACGCCCAAGATCTTGCAGGCAGGAATTGAAAGTACCTGCTCTTGCTGGCGAATCCTGCGGGTGAGCTCGTGGCCATCCATTACCGGCATGCTGCAGTCGGTGATGACCATGTCAAAACGTGTGACTTGCCATTGAGCCAGCGCCGTTTGACCATTTTCGGCCAGGGTTACCTGATGGCCCAGGCTGTTTAGTTGTTTTTCCAAGAGCAGCAGGTTGGCCGGGTAATCGTCGACTACCAGAATCTTCAGAGGCCCCGTTGCGATTTCCTGATTAGGCAGGTTGGGTTCGATGGGCGTGGGTGGTTCGCTGATAGGCAGGTCCATTTGGACCAAAACCCGGGTGCCCACGCCTTCGACGCTTTGCAAGCTCAAGGTGCCGCCCATGAGTTCGGCCAAGGTCCGGCTGATCACCAGGCCCAGGCCGGCGCCCTGGCTCGACCTGGGGCCTTTAGCCTGTGCGAAGGCATTGAACAGACGAGCCTGGTCCTCCAGGCCAATGCCGATGCCGGTGTCCCGCACGCTGAGTTCCACATGAATGAGACGGTCAGCGCTCTGCGACTTGAGCAGAAGGGTGGCTTGTACCTCGCCGTGGTCGGTGAATTTGATGGCGTTGCTCAGCAAGTTGGAGAGGATCTGTTTGAGCCGCGTGGGGTCCACCAGCATCCATACCGGGCCTTTTGGCAGCTCGTCCTGCAGTTTCAGTCCTTTGGTTCGGGCATTGCCCTCGAACACCCTGAGGGTGGTGCGGACCAACTCGACCAGGTCGGTGGCCACCGGTTGCAGGGTCATGTGACCAGACTCCACGCGTGAGATATCCAGAATATCGCCGATCAGCGCTAGCAGGCCGACGGCCGAATTGTGCGCAGTCTGCAGCGCCAAGGCATCGCAACGTCCGGCTCGGCTATCTTCGAGCGCCATTTCGAGCAAGCCAATGACTGCATTCATGGGGGTACGGATCTCGTGGCTCATGGTCGCCAGAAACGTACTCTTGGTCTGGCTGGCTTGCTCGGCATCGTCCTTGGCCTGGCGCAATTGTTCAAGCAAGCCGCGGCTGAGCGCCAACTGCGCCTGCAGTGCGCGCTGGGCTTCGGTGCGTTGGTGGATCAGCTTGCGCAGGTAGCTGTTCCAAAACACCACGCCGGCCAGTAGCAATGCAGACAGCACCAGCACTTGCAGCGCCAGCGTGCGGTAATTGCGCCATGGGCTGTCACTGACCACGGTGCTGTTGCGCCAGCGATTGATCAGCTGGTCGAGCTCTTCCGGCGGAATGCTCAGCAGGGCCTTGTCAAGAATGGCCTGCAGTTGCGGCTGGTCGGGAGCGACAGCGAACGCGGCGATCGCCGGGTCGTCCCCTAGCACGCTGGCAATGCGCAATTTGTCCTTGAAGACATGGTTGATGTAGTACGCCGCGTTGATGTGGCTGCTGTAGGCGACATCCGCGTCGCCGTTGGCCACGGCTTCCATTAACCCCAGCGGGTTGTTCACTTCGACCACTGTGGCTTGCGGGTATTGGCGTTGCACGTCGGCTCGCAACGGCGACCCACGCAGCAGGGCTATGCGCTGTCCATCCAGGCCTCTGGCCTGCAAAGGCCAGGCGGCCTGGCTGCGCGTGACCAGTACTCTGGGACTGACCAGATAGGGACGGGTATAGCGCAGCTGTTCGGCGCGCTCGGTGCCGTAGCCCAAGGCCCCGATCATTTGCGCTTCGCTGTGTGCCACCTGCTCGACCATGGTCTGGACCGCGTTGCGTTCGGTAAGGTTGAACTGCAGGCCGGTACGTAGGGTGATTTGCTTGAGCAGGTCGATGGTTATACCGCTGGCACGCTGCTGGTTATCGTTGAACGTCAAGGGCGCGAGCGCAGTGTCGACCAGTACGCTAACGGTTGGATGGCTGTCTATCCAGGCCTGTTCTTCAACAGTCAGTGCAGAGAGGTGGCGCTCGAGCAGCAGGCTGGTGTTGCCACTGGTCCAGCGGCGCAGGATGCTCAACCGTTCGCTTTCGTTGATTCTCGCCAGGGCGGTATCGATCAAGCGTCGCAAGCGTGGGTTGTCACCGGCCAGGGCAAAGGAAAAGCTCGCGGCCGGCACCTGGCAGAAATGGTCGATCTTGACCATGCCCTGGTAGCTTTTGCCGATCAGGAAGTCGGTGCTGATCGCGTCGCCCAGATAAGCGTCGGCCTCGCCCAGTTCGACGGCTGCAAGGCCCGCCAGGGTGGAACGGTAGAAACTCAACTGCGCGCTGGGGTAGAGACTGCGAACGGTCTCGCCGGGCAGGTAGTGATCGACCATGGCCAGTCGCAGGCCCGCCAGGTCCCTGTTGTGTTTCAGCGTACGGCCTTCGCGGGTGACGATGACTGGCATGTCGTCGGCATAGGGCAGGCTAAGGCTGAGCTGGGCATCCGCGGCCTCGAAAGCGTTGGAGCTGCCCAGCAAGTCGATAGTGCCCTCACGCAGGGCGGCGATCGCTTCATGGCGGCTGGCAAAGCGCCTGACCTCGATCGGCACGCCCAACTGCTCGGCGATCAGCCCGGCGTAGTCGGCGCTCAAGCCTTCATAATCATTCGGGCTGATGTTGATTTCGAACGGTGGATAGTCGGGCCGTGAGCTACCCAGTAGCAGAACCTTGCGCTGCTGCAGCCACTGGCGGTCCTGAGCGTCCAGCTGTAACGGTGACGTAGCGCTGATGGCCCTCGCCAGTAACTGGCGCGGCTCGGCATCAGCCAGCGTTGCGGCTGGGCAGCAGGCCAGGCTGATAGCCAGTAGCAGGCCAACCAACGTGCGCTTCATGATGATTGCGCTCAGTTGACGTTGTTGCGCTTGGCCAGATCCACCATCTCGACCAGTGACTCCGTCTTGAGCTTGTCCATGATCCGGCCCCGGTAAGTACTGATGGTCTTGGCGCTCAGGTTCATCTGACTGCCGATGTGCTTGTTGTTTTCGCCGTTGGACAGCCGTCTCAGCACTTCCATCTCACGGTTGGACAGGCTGCCCAGGCGTGTCGGCTCACTGTCCAGCGTATTGCTGTTGACTGCCATCTGCGGGAAGGTGGAATAGCCCTTGACCAGGGCCTTGAGCGCAAAGACGACGGCGTCGAGGTCTTCGCTCTTGGTCACGAATGCGCCAATACCGGCATCCAGGCAGCGGCGTACATACAAGTCGGTGGCCTGGCCGGTCAGTACCATGATCTTGGGCGAATGCTCGAGCTGCTGCAGGCGTTTGATCACCTCCATCCCGTCGAGACCAGGAAGGCCGATGTCCAGGACCACGACGTCGGGTTGCAGCTTGCGTGCTACCTGCGCCACTTCGCTGCCGTTGTCGACTTCACCTATGACTTGAAAGCGCTCGCGCTCAAGCAGCATGCGTACGGCAAATCGAACGGTTGAGTGGTCATCGACGATCAGCACGGTTGTCATGAGGATAACTCCTGTCGGAATGTGGGCCGTTTCCCTGGGCTAATCAGGAATACGTCTGCAAGATCTTTCTGCAGCGCAGCACGATACGTCCATTCCGACGCCTTGGTAATGGCGAGTATAGATCCGTTGACTAATGAGGTTGGCGTTGTCGAAAAATCCTACAAAAATGCCTGAAAACAGGCATCTTCGGGTTGAATTCGACGTCACTTGCAATGATTGGTTACTTACAGCCAGCGTGGGGTTTCAGGACGCGCTGGGTCGAAGCAGGATTGTTACTCAAGGACTGGCCGACGCGGGGGGGGCGAGCAAGCAACTGGCCGGAGCAGTTGGGGCAGCGACCATGGAAGTGAGTGTCGGCACAACGGCGGCAGAAGGTGCATTCGAACGAGCAGATCAGCGCATCAGGGCTATCGCCCGGCAGATCGACATTGCAGCATTCGCAATTAGGGCGTAGCGCCAGCATGGGCATGACTCCAGTCCGTGGTTAGGAACCTGGAGTCTGCTCCGGCCATTGGCTGCTTGGCAACGGTTAGTCGCCTGGCCGATAGAGGTGCGAATGTCCGGCGCGATACAAGGCAGAGGCGGTGAACGGCGCGTCACCCAGCACGTGCCCGACGAGGATCAGTGCCGTGCGACGAAAGCCTTTGGCGCCAACCTGTTCGACGATATCGCCGAGGGTGCCGCGCACCCAGTCCTGGTCCGGCCAGGTCGCGCGGTGCACCACGGCCACAGGGCAGCCGCTGCCGTAATGGGGCAATAGTTCGTCGACGATCCGTGCCAGGTGCTTGACACCTAGGTGGATGGCCAAGGTGCTGCCATGCCGGGCAAGGTCGCCCAGTTGCTCCCCGGCTGGCATCGGCGAGCTGTCGCCGTAACGCGTGAGGATGACGGTCTGCGCTACTTCCGGCAGGGTCAGCTCGCAGCCCAGCAAGGCGGCGCTGGCGGCGGTGGCCGTGACCCCGGGGATGATCTGGTAATCGATACCCTGTTCGCGCAGGTGGTGGATCTGCTCGCCGATAGCCCCATACAGACTGGGGTCGCCACTGTGTACGCGGGCCACGTCCTGGCCTTTTGCATGCGCTGAGCGCATGGCGTCGATGATTTGTTCCAGGTGCAGTTCGGCACTGTTGATGAGCGTTTCGGCCTGATGGCCTTCGAGTACGGCGGCGGGTACCAGGGAGCCGGCGTATATGATCACTGGGCATTGACGAATCAGCCGTTGCCCCTTGACCGTTATCAGTTCGGGGTCACCGGGGCCGGCACCAATGAAGTAGACCGTCATGAGAAATCCTTGGATGTTGCGATTAATCGCCGCAGGCGAGGGCGAGGGTGGCAGTGCCGAGCGTCTGCCGTGTCACCCGAAGCGTGACACGGCCGTGATCAAGATGCGCCAAGGCCAGCGCTGTGCTCTCCGCAACGCCCCAGCAGCCACTGTGGGCGAAGGCTTTCGCGGAGCGGTGGCTGAGCAGGGGCTCGAACGCCTGCAGCTGGTTGGCCTCGAATATAACCAACGGCAGGTTGAGGCGTTTGGCAAGTTGTTGCAGGCCACGCTCGTCGGCTTTCAAGGCGATGCTGGCGATGCCCTGCAACGCAGACAGCGCCAGACCATGGCGGTCCAGCGCTTGGCGCAGCAGGGCGTCGAGCGCATCCGCCGGGCAGCCTCGGCGGCAACCGAAGCCGGCGTACAGCGCCACCTGCGGCTGTTCGCTGGCCATCAGGCCTGGCTTGAGCGGCGATACAACCAGGCACTGAGCAGTCCCAGGGCCAGCCAGAAGGCGGCATTGGTCAGCCACGAAGCGATCTTGAACTGAGTTTCCAGGGCTTCAGGGGCCAGGCTTGCGTGGACATCGGGCTGTGGTGCGCCAATGACATGGGGCATCACCAGCAATGCCACGCCGAGCGCCTTGAGCAGCCAGTGCCGGGCAAACACCAGCAGCGCCAGGCCGATGGCGGTGCTGGCAGCGGTACCGATCCACCAGCTCTGACGCAGGCCGAGGTCGGCGGCGGCAGTGCCGGGCAGCTCAGGCGGCAGTCCCAGAGTGGGCGCCAGGCAGAACACGGCGAAGCCGGCCAGGCCCCAGAGCGCGCCAGTGCTGACTCGGTTGGGCTCGCGCAGGCTGTACAGGGCCGCGAGAATCAGCGCAAAGCCGACGGCGACGACCAGGTTGCCACCGGTGGTGGAGAGGATGCGCTGCCAGCCGTCTTCCGGCGACCAGGCCTCTTCGCTGTGTTCATGCCCGGCTGCATGTTCATGGGCAACGGCTGCTTCACCGTCATGGCTGTGCTGCTCGACGGCAGGCGCCGCCGACTCGTAGGTTTCCGCCTGCAGAATCAGCGGAGCCACCCAGAAACTTTGCAGCAGGGTGAGCAGCAAGGCTGCAAGCAGGCCGCTGAACCCGGCGGTGCGGGCAATGCGCTTGATCATGGGGCGGTCTCAGTGGCAGGGGAAGGCGGCGCTGTGGCGGGTGTCGTGCGCGGCATTGTGCACGGCTTCGAGGTGCGAAAAACCGGCGAAGTAGACCAGGCACAGGCCCAGCAGGCTGGCGGCGGCGGCGATGACCACGCGCTGGCTGAGGGTGACGGGAGTGGCGATAGCGTGCTTGGTGCTGGTGATGGGCATGACGCGTTCCTCTGCTTTGCTTTTGTATGGGCAACGGGGCACAGGCGAGCGCGACAACCCCGGGCTTGAATGGCCCAGGGGAATGCGACAGCGCCCGCCCACCGCGGGGTGTTCATGAACGCCAGGCCGGTCTCCGGGCTTGCGAGGAGGAGCAGGGCTCCTGGTAAAGCGTCACCTTCCCATGCCGTACTGCGTGGCACAGTGGTCCAGACGTTTCACTCGCTTACCGTTGCGGGGGCAGCACCGGGTTTGTCGCGCCCTGGTGAGGGCTTGCGACGCACCGGTTTCCCGTTTCACCCCCGTGGGGGCACCTGAACGCGAGGTGTAAGGAGAGCACGGGGGAGGGTTTGCGTCAATTGGTGAGGTGGTGTGTAGTGTTCGCTTGAGTTTTATGTTGCTCTTGAGATCGAGCGCCGCCCGCGCGGCGCTCGATCTCAGGGGCAGCACAAATCTCAAGCCATGAGTTGACCAGCCACCACCCCCCGCGTAGCCTTGCCGCTTCGAGGTTCTTCGGCCACGCCGAAGCTAAGACGGGAACGCGGTACAAGCCGCGGCTGCCCCCGCAACTGTAAGCACCGAAACGGATCGACACAGCCACTGCGCCCTGGCGCGGGAAGGCGTCATCCCGCCAGCCCCTGTTCAATGAGGGGGCGCAACGGTGCAAGCCAGGAGACCTGCCTCGTGACGTTTTCGACTTTCAACCGGGCGGGGTGATCCGGTGGCGAACGAGCCCGGCCACCTGGCCCGCGGCTTTCGTCCCGCATGCCCGCGCCATCCTGCCAAGGGCAACGCGACATGAAAACACTGGCCAAGCTCCCCGTCACCATCGTCACCGGCTTCCTCGGCTCGGGCAAGACCACCTTGCTCCGGCATATGTTGGACAACGCCCAGGGCCGCCGCATCGCGGTCATCGTCAACGAATTCGGTGAGCTCGGCATCGACGGCGAAATCCTCAAACAGTGCAGCATCGGCTGCACCGAGGAAGAGGCCAGCGGCCGGGTCTATGAGTTGGCCAACGGCTGCCTGTGCTGCACCGTTCAGGAAGAGTTCTTCCCGGTAATGCGCGAGCTGGTGGCGCGCCGCGGCGACCTCGATCACATCCTCATCGAAACCAGCGGCCTGGCCCTGCCCAAGCCGCTGGTGCAAGCCTTCCAGTGGCCGGAAATCCGTAACGCTTGCACGGTTGATGCGGTCATTACCGTCGTTGACAGCCCGGCCGTAGCCGCCGGCACCTTCGCCGCCTATCCGGACCAGGTCGACGCCCAGCGCAAACTCGACCCCAACCTGGACCATGAATCGCCCCTGCATGAGCTGTTTGCCGATCAGCTGGCCAGCGCCGACCTGGTGGTGCTGAACAAAGCCGACCTGATCGACGCCGAGGGCCTGGCCAAAGTGCGCGCTGAGGTTGCCGAAGAACTGCCGCCTGCGGTCAAGGTGATCGAAGCCAGCAGCGGGCGCTTGCCGCTCGAAGTGCTGCTGGGCGTGGGCGCGGAGTCGGAGGCGCACATCGATGGCCGCCGTACTCACCATGATTCGCACCACGACGGCGACGATCATGACGACCACGACCATGACGCCTTCGATTCCATCTCCATTGACCTGCCTGAGGCCGACGAAGCCCTGTTGCTCGATGCGCTGACGCAGTTGGTGGTGGAGTTCGGGATCCTGCGCGCCAAGGGCTTCGCGGCCATCCCCGGCAAACCGATGCGCCTGCTGGTACAGGGCGTGGGCACCCGCTTCGACAAGCACTTCGACCGCGCCTGGCGTAGCGACGAGCCGCGCATCACGCGCCTGGTGCTGATCGGCCAGGACCTGGATGCCGTGCAATTGGAAGCGCGCCTGCGCCAAGCCCTGGGCGCCTGACCCATGCACCTGCTGCGGACCCAGCCCGGCGGTTTCGTGCCGGACGACAGCATCGCCGACCTCGGCCAGACGCCCGCCGAACTGGTGATCCTCTGCAGCGGCGATTCGCACCTTGCATTGCTCGCTGAAACTGCCGAGCAACTGCCGGATGACTACCCCAGCCTGCGCCTGGCCAACCCCATGCAAGTGCAGAACCATGCCTCGGTCGACCTGTACATCGACGAGGTACTGCGCCATGCCAAGGTGATCCTGGTGTCGTTGCACGGCGGCGTCGGTTACTGGCGCTATGGGGTCGAGCAATTGGTCGAACTGGCCTCGCGCGGGGTGCAGTTGATCCTGGTGCCGGGTGACGACCGGCCCGACCCCGAGCTGACCGGCCTTGGCACGGTCACTGGCGAGCCGGCCGAGCGCCTGTGGCATTACTTGCGCCAAGGCGGCAAGGCCAACGCGGTCAACCTGTTCAAGTGCCTGGCCAATCAGTGGCTGGGCCGTGATTACAGTTGGGATGCGCCGCAGCCATTGCCACGCACCTCGATCTACCACCCGCACATACCCGCTGCCGCCCTGGAGGACTGGTACGCCCAATGGCACCCGGAACATCCGGTGGCGCCGTTGCTGTTCTATCGCTCGCACCTGCAGGCGGCCAACACCGCGTTCATCGATATTTTCTGCGAACGGCTCCTGGCCGCCGGGCTCAACCCGCTGCCGATCGCCGTCGCCAGCCTCAAGGAAAGCACCTGCCTTGAGCAGGTTGAAACTTGGCTGGACGAAGTGGGCGCCGAGGTGCTGATCAACACCACAGGCTTTGCCCTGTCCAGCCCGGAACGCCCCAACCTGCGACCGTTCCGGCGCGACATACCGGTGCTGCAGGCGATCTGCGCGCAGGACAACCAACCCGGCTGGGAGGCTAGCGAGCAGGGCCTGGGCGCCCGCGACCTGGCGATGCACATTGCCTTGCCTGAACTGGACGGGCGCATCATCACCCGCCCGGTGAGTTTCAAGGACATGGCCTGGCGCAGCGAGCGCAGCCAGTCCGATGTGGTCTGCTACCGCGCCCACCCCGAGCGTATGGACTTCGTCGCCGAACTGGCGCGGCGCTGGGTCGAATTGGCACGCCTGCCCAATGGGCAGAAACGCGTGGCGTTGGTGCTGGCCAACTACCCGACCCGTGATGGACGCATCGGCAACGGCGTCGGGCTGGATACGCCTGCAGCGGCCCTGAACATCCTCAAAGCCCTGCAAGCTGAAGGCTACCCGCTGGCCGAACTGCCAAGCAGCGGCACGCAACTGATCCACCAGTTGCTTGGCGGTGTCACCAACGATCTTGAACACCTCGACCAGCGCCCTTGCGCGCAAAGCCTGAGCCTGGCGGATTATCAGGCTGCCTTCGACCGCCTGCCCGAAGCTAACCGCCAGGCCGTGCTGGAACGTTGGGGCCCGCCCGAGCAGGACCCGATGTACCGCAGCGGCCGTCTAATGGTCGCTGGCCTGCGTTTTGGCCTGACCTTCGTCGGTATCCAGCCGGCGCGTGGCTATCAGGTCGACCCCAGTGCCGTCTACCACGACCCGGACCTGGTGCCGCCGCACGGCTACCTGGCGTTCCATTTCTGGCTGCGCCATGCCTTCGCTGCCGATGCGGTCATCCATGTCGGCAAGCACGGCAACCTGGAGTGGCTGCCCGGCAAGGGCGTCGGCCTGTCTGCCCAATGCTGGCCTGATGCGCTGCTGGGCCCGCTGCCGAATATCTATCCCTTCATCGTCAACGACCCGGGCGAGGGTGCCCAGGCCAAGCGCCGCACCCAAGCGGTGATCATCGACCACCTGATGCCGCCGCTGACCCGTGCCGAAACCTACGGGCCACTGCGCCATCTAGAGCAACTGGCCGACGAATTCTACGAAGCGCAGATGCTCGACCCACGGCGCGCCCGAGAACTGCAGGGCGACATTCTTGACTTGGTGAAGGCCAACCACATCGACCGAGAACTGCAGCTGGAAGGCCAGTTGGATGATGCCGACGTGTGGCTGCCGCGCCTGGATACCTACCTGTGCGACCTCAAGGAATCGCAGATTCGAGACGGTTTGCATGTATTTGGCGAGTCCCCGCAGGCACGTCTGCGGATCGACACGTTGCTGGCACTGCTGCGAGTAGAGCGCGGCGATGGCCGGGGCGGCAATGCCAGCGTGCTGCGCACGCTCGCCAAGGCCCTGGTGCTGGGCTTCGACCCGTTGGACTGCGATCTCGGGCAAAATTGGGCTGGCCCGCGCCCAGCGCTGCTGCAAGCCATCAGCGAATCAGCATGGCGCACCTGCGGTGACACCCGCGAGCGCCTTGAGCTATTGGCGCTGCAGGTTATCGAGCAAGCGCTGAACGGTAGCCTTCAATTGCCCGTCGAGACTCACTGGCAGCCAGTACACGAGGTAATGCAAGCCTTATTGGACCAAGTTGCGCCCAATCTTGACGCTTGCGGGGCGGCTGAAATCAATGGACTGCTTGCAGCCCTGGCCGGGCGCTTCGTGCCGGCCGGCCCCAGCGGTGCACCTAGCCGTGGACGCCTGGATGTGCTGCCCACCGGCCGCAACTTCTATACCGTCGATGTACGCAACCTGCCCACCACCACGGCCTGGCGCCTGGGTTTCGCTTCGGCCAACCTGATCCTTGAGCGCCATCTCCAGGACCACGGAGATCACTTGCGCCAACTCGGTCTCTCGGTATGGGGCACCGCGACAATGCGCACAGGTGGCGATGACATCGCCCAGGCCATGGCGCTGATGGGCGTGCGGCCGGTGTGGGCCACCGGCAGCCAGCGCGTCGATGACTTCGAGATCCTGCCGTTGAGCGTGCTCGATCGCCCTCGGGTGGATGTAACCTTAAGAGTATCGGGCTTTTTCCGCGATGCCTTCGGCAACCTGATTCGCCTGTTCGATGCGGCCGTTCAGGCGGTAGCGGCGCTGGACGAACCGGATGATGCCAACCCCCTGGCCGCGCGGGTGCGCAGCGAACGTGAAGCCTTGCAGGCGCAAGGCGTGGAGGCTGAGCAGGCTGCACGCCAGGCCGGTTGGCGTGTATTCGGCGCCAAGCCGGGCGCATACGGTGCCGGGGTGCAGAATGCCATTGATGGCCGCCTGTGGCACAGCCGTGACGACCTGGCCGAGGTGTACCTCAATCATGGCGGCTATGCCTATGGCGCCAGCGACGAAGGCACACCCGCGCGGGCTCAGTTCGCTCGGCGCCTGGGTCAAATGCAGGCGGTTCTGCAGAATCAAGACAACCATGAGCACGACTTGCTCGACTCCAATGACTATTACCAGTTCCAGGGGGGCATGCTGGCCGCTTCCGAGACCTTGTCGGGCAGCGCAGTGGCCAGTTACCACGGCGACCACAGTCAGGCAGACCGGCCGCGCATCCGCACCCTCAAGGAGGAACTGAACCGCGTCATCCGCGCGCGCGCCCTGAACCCCAAGTGGATCGACGGTGCCAAGCGACATGGCTATAAAGGAGCGTTCGAACTGGCGGCGACCGTCGACAACCTGTTCGCCTTCGACGCGACCACGCACCTGATCGACGACCATCATTACCAGTCGCTGGCCGATGCCTACGTGCTCGACCCGGCGACCCGCACTTTCATGCGCGAGCACAATCCCGAGGCCCTGCGTGACCTCACCGAGCGCCTGCTGGAGGCCCAGCAGCGCGGCCTCTGGGAAGCCCCCGGTGAATACCGCGAAGCCCTGGAAGAGCAATTGCTCGACGGCGAGGAACAGGCTTGAAATGAGTGAACCCGTACAATTTCCGCTGGCGGCCGTGGTCGGCGCCGAAGACCTCAAGCTGGCCTTGTGCCTGACCGCCATCGACCCGAAGATCGGCGGCGTCCTGATCGAGGGGCCGCGTGGCATGGCCAAAAGTACCCTGGCCCGCGGCCTAGCTGACCTGCTCGGCGAAGGGCCGTTCGTGACGTTGCCACTTGGCGCCAGCGAAGAACGTCTGGTCGGCACGCTCGACCTCGATGCCGCGCTGGGGCAAGGCAAGGCGCAGTTTTCACCGGGCGTGCTGGCCCAGGCCGATGGTGGCGTGCTGTATGTCGATGAGGTCAACCTGCTGCCCGACACATTGGTCGATCTGTTGCTGGACGTCGCTGCCAGCGGCACCAACCGCATCGAGCGGGACGGTATTTCCCATCGGCACAGTGCGCGCTTCGTTTTGATCGGCACCATGAACCCTGAAGAAGGCGAATTACGCCCACAACTGCTCGACCGCTTCGGCCTGAACGTGGTGCTCGAAGGATTGCCGGCACCCGCCGCGCGTCAGCAGATCATTCGTCGTCGTCTGGCCTTCGACACCGACCCGCAGGCCTTCTGCGAGCAATGGGCCCAGGCCCAGGCGCAGTTGCGTGAGCGCTGCCAGGCGGCACGCCAGACCCTGGCGGCAATCGCCTTGGACGACCAGGCCCTGGCCTGGATTACCGAGCGCTGCTTTGCAGCCGGGGTCGATGGCCTGCGTGCCGACCTGGTCTGGTTGCGTGCCGCCCGTGCCCACTGCGCCTGGCGCGGCGGCGAGGCCATCGAAGAGGGCGATGTCGATGCGGTGGCGGAGTTCGCCCTACGCCATCGCCGCCGGGAGTCGCCAGCAATCGAACCGCCCTCGCCGCCACCTCAGGCAGGCGGAATGGATGCGCCGGACCAGGGCGGGCAGGGCGATTGGGGCGCGCTGCCTGCACAGCCAGTAGCCAGCGGCGCCCGGCGCGAGGTGCCGAACTGGGCAAAAAAGCCCTGAGCATCCGCCCACCCGGCAGCAAGGTGGCGGATGCCATGCCCCGAGTCGGCAATGTGCCTGGCGCCAGCCGTGGACGCGCGCGCGCGGCGCAAACGGGGCGGGTGGCGTGGCTTGCGACCCTGCTCAACGGGCGCCCGCGCCTGCGCCAGGACCTTTGCTGGCAGCAGCGCCGGGCTCAGGCTGGCGAATTGTGGCTGATCATTGTCGATGCGTCAGCGTCCACCAGGCGCCACCAGGCGCTGGCACAGAGCAAAGGGTTATTGGCCGAGTTGTTCGATCAGGCCTATCGACAGCGCGCTCGACTGGCGCTGCTGACCGCCAGTGGGGGCGCGCCTCAGTGGCAGCGTCATGGCTTGAAAGCCTCAGCCTCGCTGCAGCCTTGGCTACACGCCTTGGGTGCCGGAGGCGGCACTCCGTTGATTGCTGCCCTGGAGCAAGCCCGGCGTTGGTTGCAGACGCGACAAAAGGCCCACCCTCAGGAATTGCAGCGTTGCCTGGTGTTTACCGATGGCCGATTGCAGCGTTGGCGTGCCGTGCAGCCCATGCCCTGCGCGACGGTATTGGTAGACATGGAATTGGCGCCAGTTCGGCTGGGCCGGTCGCGGCAATTGGCCGCAGAGTTACTAGCCGATTACCAGCATCTTGAGCAATTCAGGATAAAGGACTAAGCCACTTCACGAGGGCTGCCGCGACACTATGTCGCAATTGAAAAGTTGCCTAAAGGGCATTGGAGAAGTTGCAAAGGTGCGTGCTCGGCACGCACTTGCAGGCAACCATTGATATTACTTGGGCATCGACCAAGGTTGCAGGTCATAGCCTTTCTGACACAGTTCGGCACGCACTTCCTCGATCAAACTGGCCCATTGCGCCGGGTCGGAATAGATATGCGAGGACACCTGCTTGCTGCCGATACGGGTGCTGGTCCGGTCGATCACCGCCAGGCTCAGCTCACCGGTACCGTTGGGCGCATCCCAGGCGACGCACTGGAAGGGTTCGAAGGCATGATCGGCGATCAGCAAGGCTTCGTTGACACGGAGCGGGGCATTCATGGTTCGGTCTCTCTATGGTCCCAAACATCGACATTCAAGTCCGCATTACTGCAACGTCGCTTCAGGGTATCGCGATCTGCAGCGCGGGGTTATTCGTACTGATGCTCCAAGTTGGGGGCGGAGTCACACAGTTTTTGTAAATATTTTGCGGCGGCATGATTTTTTTTATTGCACTGCGCCGCCTGTGACGCTGATTAATTTGAAAAATTCCCGACCCGGCCTGATGCGAAAGAATTGGGCAGACAGACGGTAGTGGGCGCCGCCATGTTCGTTGCTACTGTTAAACAGGCGCCGCAACTTACTGTTTTCACGTAAAAAACCACAATTTGGCGCCAAGGAACGGTCATGCACGAAAGCGCCTCTCTTCGCCGCTTGCTCATCGTCGATCCCTGCGACGATTGCCACCGTCTGCTGCCTGGCCTCGAAAGTGCCGGGTGGAATGTTCACAGCTGTAGCCTGGACCTGGCCTTGGAGCATCGCTGCGATATTGGCTTGCTGCGCTTGCAGGAGTCGCACCTGCGCCATCCAGATGCAGTCAAGGACATGATCAAACGCAGCAATACCGAATGGATCGCGGTGCTTAATGGCGAGCAATTGCGGATGCAGAATGTCGGTGACTTCGTCTGCGAGTGGTTCTTCGATTTTCATACACTGCCGTTCGACGTTTCCCGTGTGATGGTCACGCTCGGACGGGCATTTGGCATGGCGCGCCTGCGGGGTAAAGGGGCAGTGCCGATCGATGGCCTGGAAGACGAATTGCTGGGTGACAGTCGGCCGATTCTTGAATTGCGCAAGCTGCTGGGAAAATTGGCGCCCACTGAATCGCCGGTGTTGATCCGCGGTGAAAGCGGCACTGGCAAGGAGTTGGTCGCACGTACACTGCATCGGCAGTCGCAGCGCAAAGAAATGCCGTTCATCGCCATCAATTGCGGGGCGATCCCTGAGCATTTGATACAGTCCGAGTTGTTCGGGCATGAGAAGGGGGCGTTTACCGGTGCGCATCAGCGCAAGATTGGACGTATCGAAGCGGCCCATGGCGGTACGCTGTTCTTGGACGAAATTGGCGATTTGCCACTGGAGTTGCAAGCAAACTTGCTGCGTTTTCTCCAGGAAAAGCATATAGAACGGGTCGGCGGCAGCCAGCCTATCCCGGTCGATGTGCGGGTCCTTGCTGCGACCCACGTGGACCTTGAGCGCGCCATAGAGCAGGGGCGCTTTCGAGAGGATTTGTATTACCGGCTCAACGTGTTGCAGGTGGTGACGGCGCCGCTGCGTGACCGGCATGGCGACCTGTCGATGCTGGCCAACCATTTCTCGCATTTCTACAGCCTGGAGACAGGCCGCCGGCCACGCACGTTCAGTGACCATGCCTTGGCCGCGATGGGCCGTCACAGTTGGCCGGGCAATGTGCGTGAACTGGCCAACCGGGTGCGCCGTGGGTTGGTATTGGCCGAAGGCAGGCAGATCGAGGCTCAGGATTTAGGGCTGCACGTGCTGGAGCAGGAGGAGCAGCCCTTGGGAACACTGGAAGACTACAAGCACCGTGCCGAGCGCCAGGCGTTATGTGACGTGCTCGATCGCCACAGTAACAACATGAGCATTGCCGCGAAAGTGCTTGGGGTGTCGCGGCCTACCTTCTACCGGCTGCTGCACAAGCACCAGATTCGCTGAAACCGCCCCGAGCAGAGGCGGCACCGGCCATTGGTCAGCTCGACTGGGCAATGTGCCCGTCCGACAATGGCTCAACGGTTTCCTCCTCATCCGGCAACGCCGTTATGACGCTGAAATCACTGACCTCCACCTCGCCGCCGCCATATCCCAGCAAGTGGAAGGAAAACGCCTTGCGTACCGTCGGGTTATCGAAGCCGAACTCCATTTCCAGCGGCTCTTCGGTGGTCACTCGGATCTCCTCGGGCAACCCCAGCGGCACGTCCTGTTCCCGTTCCTTGGCCTTGAGCTGGATATAGGCGGCGTGTTGCGGATCGAGTGCGCGTACCTTGACCCGTACCCGCGTGCGTGTGCCTTCGGGCATCTCCATGTACTGCGCGCCAATCAGGTTATCGGCCCAGTCATCACGTATCTGTGCCTGCAGCTGGATGGCAGAGGGACCGCCGAACTGGTATCGCAGGTTCAGCGGGGTTTGCAGAAGTGATTGGTCAAGCACACCGGCGAGGGCCGTGAGCTGTGGGCCGAGGCTGCGGTCACCGGGGCCGAGGTACTTGGCCTGGTCGGCAATGAACCCTTCGCTGGCATACCGGCGGCAGCGCTGTTGGAAGTCGCATTCGGTGAACACCCCCTGGCCGTCGTGATAGCGCAGCATACCGTTGGTGTAGGAGATCATCTCCCGGCCCGTGTCGTAATCGCGGAACATCGAGCGCCCGGCCAGCGCCACCGGTATCGGCAAGGCAAAGTAATCGAGCAGGGAGTTGGCCAGGTCCACGTGGCCATAGGTGCCCTGCTTGATGTGTGGCAGTTGCGCCTGCTCGGGCGCCAGGGTCAGGTTGAAGCCCCAGGATGACGCCAGCCGCACGCCGTCGATACCGTGGGACTCATCCGAAGTCACCACCACCAGCGTATCCTTGAGCACGCCCTGGCGCTCCAGGGTGTCGAGGAACGCGCCAATCGCATCATCCAGGTACGCCACCGCTGCCTGTTTGGCCGTGTCGTAGCGTTCCAGGTATTCGGTGGGCGCAGAATACGGCTGGTGGGTGCCAACGGTCAGGAGCGTGAGCATCCAGGGACGCGCTTGCTGCCTGAGCTGGCCGACGTACTCCAGTGCGCCGTCGAAGAATGCCCGGTCATCCTTGCCCCAAGGAAATTCCAGGTAATTTTCATTGCTGAACCACTCCAGACCATGCACCGAATCGAAGCCGATATGCGGCATGATTCGGTCTTTCGCCATGAAGCGCAGACCTGCGCCTTGCAGGTAATGCGTGCTAAAGCCTGCTTCGCGCAGCTGCGCTGGCAAGCAGGCCTGGTTGCGTTGCTGCTGGGTGAGCAGCTCCATGCCTTTTGGCGTGCCATTGGCCAATTTGTCGTAGTCGCCGCAGAGCATGGCGTACAGGCCACGGATGGTCTGGTGGGTATGCAGCACGTAGTCGGGGGTGTTCATGCCGCGTTCGGCCCAGCGGCTGAGGTTGGGCATCAGGTCTTCATCAAAGCGGCTGTGCAACGCCTGACGGTTGGGGCGTACATAAGCGCCGGGAATGCCTTCGACGGCAATCACCAGCAGATTGCGTGCGCTGCCAGGTGCGCCCAGCAGTTTCTGGCCATGCAGGTCGGCCTGGGTCAGCCCGGCGCTGGGTAGCGCCTTGATCGGTTGCGTTTGACCGGCCCAGTCCGAGGCACGCTGCTGCAGGTCGGTGACGCCAGCGGACAGGAGTTGGTGGGGGAGGTTGTACTGCCGCCATTGGTCGGCATCGGACGGCGCCAGGTATTGGCTGCCCCAGTGCACGCCGAACAGTGCAAGCGTACAGGCCACGGCCTTGAACCCCAGTGGAGTGCCACGCTGGGCCTGACTGCCCCTGGACGCCATCGCCCAGGCCAGTAATCCTGCGCCCATCATCCAGGGCAGCCAGGCATGGGCCAGGCCGCCGCCGGTGGAGTTTTCCATGAACTGTGGATCGAACAGGTAACCCAGGTCGGCACTGTTCGGCAGGCGGCCGACAGCGCTGACCAGTTCGGCGGACGCTACCCACAATGCGGCCCATGCCAGTAGCACAGGCAAGGCCAGCCACCAGGGTCGACGGTGCAGCATCACAACCAGCAGCCCGCCAATGGCGAGGTCGGAGACGTAGCCCAACGGGTTGGACCAACCCAGCAGGGCGCGCGCAGCCAGGGGAATCACCAGCACCAGGGTCACCAGGGCGACGAGTCGGGCAGGCGGATGGCCAAGCAGGTTTTTCACGAAAACTTTCCTTAATTGCCGTTAAACCGTCACATATCTATGCGCGATGATAACAGGCTGGGTCCAGGAAAGCGGTCGGCTACAAGGACTGTTACCAAAAGCCGAGCCCGCTGTGGGCCCGGCTTTCAGGAGGTTAGAAGTAGTAGGGGAACTTCAGGCTGAAGGAAAAGTCCGGTGCATCATCGGTCAAGCCGATGGACAGATTGGGCACGATGGTCAGGTTGTTGGAGGCCGCGAAGGTCATGCCGATGTTGAAGTTGGCAGCGTTGTAGTCGCTGTTGGTGATCGACTGCCAGTCACCGCCATCGGGTTTGATCTTGCTCTTGCGTGAGAACTGGTCGGTAACCGAGAACGACATACTCATTTTTTCGTTCAGGGCGAACGCGATGCCGCCGCCGATCTGCCAGGAGTCGCCCAGTTTCACGTCACCCGGCACCTTGGTGTTGACTTGCGGGCTGATGTCGCTGAACGAGTCCTCCATGTTGTAGGTGTAGGACAGACTGCCGAACAGCACGGCTGGGTCGAAGGTCTTGACCAGTGAGATACCTGGCGTGATCGCCCACACACCGTTGCCGGTCGGGAGGTCTTCAGGGATGGCCAGGTTATCGTTGCCGGCCACCTGGACCAATTTGATCCCATAGGGGTCTTTGCCGGTCGGCGCCTTCACCCGCAGGGTAGCCACTGCATCCGGCCAGTTCTCCGATTCGTCGATGAACTTGTAGGCCACCCCAAAGTTGACGTCACCGATGGTCGGGTCGCGGGTCACCGTGCCGTCCGAGCTCACCCCGGCCGCACCACCGGCGCCCCCGGAAGAGTAGGTCGACTCGCGATAAACGATCGGTACGTTGATATCGAACTGCCAGCGTTGGTCGACGTTGTAGCGCGCCGTGAGGTCCAGCGTCCAGTTGTCGGCCTTGATGCGGTCGATGTTGATGTTGCCTAGGAAAATCGAGTCGAGCGCCAGGAAGCCGTTGAGGGTCAGGGCGCGGGTGTCATAGTGGGTATAGGTCAGGCCGGTTTCGACACTGAACTTGCCGCCGCCGAAGAAGCCGCTGGCTTCGTCGTACAGGTTGGAAACGCTTTGTGCCGGTTCAGAATCGTCCTGCAGCGATTGGCCGTAGGAACTGCCTGTGGTACCAGGTGCGCCGGCGGCGACCGTCTGGCCACCCTTGACACCCTCGGCGGGCGACTTGGTCAGACGCTTGGGCGCGGGTGCCGGTGGGGCTTCCTCCACCTGTCGCAGCCGTTGTTCCAGCACCATCAATGCGTTTTGCTGTGCTTCGTAGCGCTCCTTAAGCGCAATCAGCTCCTGTTTGAGTGCTTCGACCTGAGGGTCGGTTGCCGCCTGTAGCAGAGTGGCCGGGGCCAGGGTTGTCAAACAAACGATAGCTCTGAACGTCAACAAACGGTGCATGGATTAGCCGTCCCTTCTGACTACTTGTGCGATGAGACTGAGCGTAGATCAGTATCCCGGATTGCGAAGGCCTTTGAGTTGATCGAGGTTGGCATTCATCGAGCCAGCCGTGGCCGGGGCATCGCGCAGCACGACATTGAGCTGGGTCAGGTTGCGCACCTGGTTGCTGGCGCCGAGCAAGGTGGTGTTCTGCATCAGGCCGCCTTGACCCAGACGTTGCAAGGTGCTGCCCTGGTTGTTGTTGGCGACGATGCCCAGTTGAACACCGGTACCGCTGGCGGTAACGCTGAGCGAACCTGCACCATTGGCGCCGACCAGCGTCGTGCCTGCCGCCAGGGCCTGGCCCTGCGGTTGTGTGGCGGGCGCTTCATTGCCCTTGGTGACATTGATGCCGACGTCGTTGTAAGCGGTGTTGTAATCCCCGGCGGCCCGCACCACCTGTGTGACGCCTTCGGTAGTATTGAGCCCGCTGCCACCAATTACCGTACCGGTGCCCTGGCTTTGCTGCCGTGCGCCGATGCCTTTTTCGTTGATCATCGACACATAGAACTGCGGTTTGATGGTGTTTTGCTGAACCTGCATCGCCGAGGTCGCACCGATCACTTCACCATTGGCATTTTGCCAAGTGCTGGTCATGACGATGCCGAAGCTGACGATCCGCCCGGGGAGCACGTAGCGCCCGCGCAAGGCGTCCAGCTCCTGATCCTTCAGTTCTATAGGTTTGAACGTCTGTGCCTGGGTCGGCAGGCTGGCGGCCAGGCAAAGGGTGGCCAGCCAGATTGAAGTCTTCATGGGGTGCTCCCGGAGCGTCTTGCCCACTGTCGTCATTTAGAAGAAGTCGCTTTGAATGAAACCGAAGTCCATCAACTCGGCGTCCTGCACCGGGGTGAAGTTGCTGATGCGATTCTTGGCGCTCAGCGGCAACGGCGGGTCGAGCAGGGCGTTGGCCTTGTCGTACCCTTGGCCGATTACGGCAAAGATGATGCCGTTCCAGCCTTTGACGAAATCATCGAGCTTGAAGCGTTTGTGGCCGAGCACCGGATCACCGATGTACACCCAGCCTTTGTCGACTTTCTGCATGACCACGAAGTGTTTGTAGCCGCGGATGTCCATTAGCACGACCACGGGTATGCGGATGCTGTGCAATGTATCTGGTGCAACCTTGTAGCCGCGTGCGCGCATGCCCAGGCTTTCGACGTAGCGCTTCATGTCGAGCATCGAGAAGCCTTGAGTACGCACCAGGTCCTGGTTGGCATGTTCGAGCATGCCTTCGATCACCTGATGTTCGTCTACATCCAGCCAATAGGCTTGGCGCAGAATGGTTGCCAGCGAGGCCGCGCCGCAACTGAAGTCGGTCTTCTGCTGGACCAGGTCGGCGAACTTGCGCTCGCGGATGCTCTGGATGGGCTTGTAGATCACCGCACCACCCGGCAGGACGGACAACGGCATCTGGGCTGCTTCGCTGACACTGGCCATGCACAGCAAAAACGCCAAGGCGATAATGCGCATGTTCGACGCCCCCCTGCTTTTTCTTGTTAGAAAGAGGCCCCCCGAAGGGGGCCTCCAGGCCGCAGGTGTTACATCGAGGTGTTGGAGATGGCCAGCGAGTTGCTTTGCTGGTTGCCCACACCTGCTGCCACGTTGACGCCCAGGTTGCCGCTGCCGCCGTTCACCGAACCACTCAGGGTGGCGGTGTTGGTCACAGGGTTGGCCCAGCCGGTTGGGGTCAGCACTTGGAACGACACAGTGTTGCTCAGCGCATACTCGCTAGACTCGCTGAAGCTCTTCGAGATCGAGTCCGAAGATTCGGATGCTTTCTCGCCGGATTTCGCGTAGTCCGAAGCGCTGGCTTTTTCCCATGCAGAGTCGTGTGCCTTCTCGTAGGAAGTATCGCGCGCCTTGTCATAGGACGAATCGCGGGTACGGTCATACGAAGAGTCATACGCCTTGTCGAAGGACGAGTCGAAGGACTTGTCGAACGACGAGTTGCTGGCCGACTCGTGCGAACGGTCGATCGATGCATCGAGGTTTGCACTGAGCGATGCGTCGAAGTCGGAGCTGCGCGAACGAGTGAAGTTGCCGAAGGTTTGCGACGACGATGCACTGCCATTGGCATCTGCATCGAGCGAAGCGCTCAGCGTAGTGTTGGACGAAGAGCTGTGGTCACGGCTAGCCGAACCACTGGCATCCCAGCTGTTGGAACCACTGGCGGTCATGCTGTTGGTGCCACTGGCGCTGCTGCTGTTGGAACCGCTGGCGGTCATGCTGCTCGAACCGCTGGAGCTGCTGCTCTTCGACCCGCTGGCGTTGCTGCTTTGCGAACCGGCTACGCTGAAGCTCGAACTGGAGCTCTTGTCGACGCTGGCATCGTACGCACCGCTACGCGAGGACGAGCCACTTTTCGAGGTGGTGAAGGTCAGCGTGTCGATGGTGTAGGTGCGGTCAGCACGGTTGTTCACTTCCAGGCCAGGTCCATTCTGGTCGGCCGAAGCAGTAGCGCTAGAGTTACCGATGGCCGCGGCATTGTTGGCAATGGCCATGGTATTTTTCTGCTGGTTCAAGTCGCCACCAGCCACGTTGATACCAATGTTGCCGCTGGCGCCATCAGCCGAACCACTCATGACTGCGGAGCTTTGAGTCGACCAGTTGTTGACGACGTTGTTGTTGCTGCGCTGGATAACATCGGCACTGGCGGTGGCGGTGCCGAAGACGAAGCTGTTGTCGATATCGGCGTTGTCGGACGAGGTGTTGGCGATTGCCGCGGCGTTGTCCTGCTGGTTGCCGTTACCGGCTGCCACGTTGACCCCGACGTTGCCGCTGGCACCGGTCCCGGAGCTGCTCATTTCGGCTTCGTTGATGGTGCCTTCGTTGCGGATGGAGTTGCCAGTGCTCCGTTGGGAGTCAGAGGCAGTGGCTTCGGCAGAGGTGTAAACCGCCCGATCCATCTGCCGGTGGTTGTTGTGGTTATTGTGGCCGTGGCCGCCTCGTCTATCGTTCTGATCCGCTTGTGCAGCAACAGCCATGACCGCAGCAATTGCGAAAACCAGAGGCTTGATTGCCATCGAAGGTTTCATGGTGTTTCTCCGTCTTCTTTAGGTTAAGTGTTGTTCTTACCTTTATCGGGTCAATTGGCGACCCGTACGCTCAGGGTGTTTGCCGTCTGGTTGCCCACCCCGGCGCTCTGATTCAACTGGATGACCCCGCGGCTGCCGGTGAATGCCTGGTCACCGGTGGTGACCTGGCGATAGCCGGGAGAGGTATCAGTTGGATCCGAGCTGTTGATCAGCGCCACGTTCTGTTGCAGCAGGACGCTGTCATCAATGCTTTGCGGTTGTGTACTGAGGCTGATGCGCAGGGCGTTTGCCTGCTGGGTACTGGCGCCTGCGCTCTGGTTGACGCCCAGTGCGCCGCTGCCATGACTGAAGGCATCGCCCTGGATACTGGCGCTGGCCCCCATGTTGGGATCGACGATGGACAGCTGGCGTTGGCGGATCTGCGTGCTGGCGGCCGCCTCGTGGCCGGTGGCGATGGCTCGGGCGTTGGCTTGCTGCTGCTGGTCGCCCGCCGCCTGGTTGACGCTGAAGTTGCCTTGATATCGCGCGCCAGAATTGTCGATGCTGGCGTTATTGATCACTGGAACGGGGGATTGGGCGAGGGCCGATGCACTGCACAACGTGGCGAGGATAAACAGCGTCTGCCTCATCTCATTTGCCTCCGGTCAGGATCTGCAGAGGCGCGAGGCCGCGCTGGACGCTGGAGTTGACCATGTTGGAAATGCCATTGCCGGACCCCGTGCCCCGGCCTGCCGCCATGTTCGGCAACTGGTTCTGGTTGCTGATATTGCCGCCGAGGTTGTCGGTCTGCTGGGTGATCAGCGAGGAAATGCCCGTACCGCTGGTGATGTTGGCGAAGTCACCATCACTCAGCTCGTTGGTTTGCTTGATCACGTAAGCGGACGGGTTGGCATTGGCGGTGGTGGGGTAGGGGTCAGGTGCCAGGGGCGCACGGATGGCCATGCGCGGTTGCACATCGCGGGTGATTACGATGATGCCATCGGCGGCGTGGGCTGACAGGCTCAAGCCGGTGCTCAATGCGCAACCGACCAGCAGGAGGCGAGCGATGCTTTTGTCCCGTTTCCTCATGATGGCTATTCCTTCTTCGAGCGCTGGCCAGGTGCAGCGTTGCGAGGAGGAGAGCAGGAGGCGTGCCGCTTTTGGATAATGCTTTGCATTCAACGGCTTGCAGAATCTGGATGAATGCAGACTGAAGTTGTTGTATCAGTGCTGAGACAGATTTTGCGCGAATCGCCGTTTTGCCCGGTATAGACGCTGCCCGAGGTGCTTTTTTCAGCGCTGTATCACTGGCGTGACACTCGCCCCGGAATCGGTGGGGGAGCGCGCAAATACGGGGGTCAAGGCGTAGGGAGGTGTGTCATGGGCTTAACACTCAGTGGCGCAGTCTGGTGTTTTTCCCTGCAGTAGACGTTGTACGGCCTGCAAGGCGGCCGCGCTGCGTTGAGGCCAATCGCCGTCAATGATTTGCAGATTTTGCTGGTTGTGTTGCAGCCATTGCAGGCTGTCATCGAAAAACCTTTGACGATCTGCCAGAGCCGGCTGGCAGCGCTGAGGGTCGGCTACCCAGTTTACCCCGTGAGGGCTGAGCAACAGGTGCAGGTCGTATTGACGAGATAGCAAGGCCTGCTCAAGCCAAGCTGGGCAATCCTGGAACAGTGCGCGGCTCCAGAGCATGTTGCTGAGCAAGTGGGTGTCGAGGATCAGCAAGTGCGGAGCCTGCTCGCGGGCCTGGTCCTCCCAGGCCAGCTGGCCGCGGGCGATGGGGGTGATATCGGCGTAGCAGGTATCGCGGCACGCCTGGTCAATGAAGTGGCGCACATACTCGCTCACCACCACGCCGCCGAAATGCGCCTGGATTTCGCCACTGAGCCAGCTTTTGCCGCTGGACTCGGGGCCGCACAGTACCACAACCTTCATGCCTGCACCTTGCCGGCCCGCAAGGCCGGGTCACGTCGCCATTCCAGCCAGCCACGCACGGCGATCAGGGTAAGCACGGCGAAGAAGCCCGCCGTGAAGAACAGCTGCTGATGCAGGTACTGGCCGACATAAGCCACATCCACCACCACCCATAGCGGCCAGCATTGAACGCGTTTCTGTGCCATCCACAGCTGCGCGACCAGGCTGAAACCGGTTAGCGTGGCGTCCAGCCAGGGCAGGGCGGCATCGGTCCAGTGGGCCATGGCCGCGCCAAGCGCGACGCTGAGCGCCAGCCCCGCAGCCAAGCCGCTGAACACAGCCTGGGGCGACAGGCGCGACACCACGCGAGCATCTTCGCTGCGGTCCGGGCGCTTCCACTGCCACCAGCCGTAGAGCTGCAACACGGCGTAGGCGACTTGTAGCAACATCCCCGAATACAGCTTCACCTCGTAGAACAGCCAGCCATATATAAGCACCATCACCAGGCCGATCGGCCAGCACCAGGCGTTCTGCTTGACGGTCAGCCATACTGCGGTGACGCCGAGCACGGCAGCGATGAGTTCGAGGCCGGACATCGGCGATCCTTGGGCAGGGGAAGGGCCGCGATTGTAGCGCGTGAGCAACGTGGGTAACAGTTCCGTGCAGGCCCCTGCTCAGACGCGGAATTGCCTCAGCAGATGCTCCAGCTCCTGGCTCAACTGTCCCAGTGCCATCCCGGCATCGCTGGATTGGCGCGCCGCCTCGGCGGTCTGCTGCGACAAACCGGCAGTATCCAGCACATTGCGGTTGATCTCTTCGACCACATGCGACTGCTGCAGGGTGGCGCTGGCAATAGAGGCATTGAGTGCGGTGAGGTTGTGCAGCACCTGGCTAATGGCATCAAGGCTAACACCGGCTTCGCGGGCCTGTTCGACGGTCTGGCGCGAAGCTTCACTGCTGGTGTCGATGGCTTTTACTGCCGCGTCCGACTGCCCTTGCAGGTGCTCGATCATGGTGTTGATTTCGGCTGTGGACTGCGCACTGCGCTGGGCCAGCAAGCGTACTTCGTCGGCGACCACCGCGAAGCCGCGGCCCTGTTCGCCGGCGCGCGCGGCTTCGATGGCGGCATTGAGCGCAAGGAGGTTGGTCTGCTCGGCGATGGAACGGATCACCTCCAGTACGCCGCCGATCCGGGTGCTGTGCCCGGCCAGGTCGCGGATCACCTGGACGGCTTGCTCGATGGTCGCAGAGAGCCGATCGATCTGTTGCAGGCTGCCCTGAATGGCCTGCTGGCCATGCTCCACCTGCTGCTGCGCCGTACGCATTTCGCCAGCGGCCTGTTCGGCGGTCTTGGCCACGTCCTGCACCGCATAGGTCACTTCGTTGATCGCCGTCGCCACCTGGTCCATCTGCATCGACTGTTGGGCGCTGTGCTGTTGCGCGGCGCCGGCGTTGTCACCGACCCGGCCAGCAGACTGCGCCAATGAATGCGCCGCGCCTTGCAGTTGGCCGACCACACCCTGCAATTTACCGTTGAAGCGGTTGAAGTGTTCGCCCAGGTAAGTGATTTCGTCGCGGCCATGGGTGTCCAGGCGCCGGGTCAGGTCGCTTTCACCACTGGCGATGTTGCCCATGGCCTGCACTGCTTCCTGCAACGGTTGGGCGATACTGCGGGCGATGAGCATGACCACCAGCGCCATTAGCAGGGCGATCCCCAGGCCGACCAGTGAGGCATCGCGCAACTGGCGAGCGAACTCGACCTGGACGTCGTCGATATAGACGCCAGAGCCGATGATCCAGCCCCACGGCTTGAACAGTTGGATGTACGAAGTCTTGGCCACAGGGTCGCTGGCGCCGGGTTTGGGCCAGCGATAGTTGACCGGGCCTGCGCCCTGGTTGCGGGCGAGCGTGACCATTTCGGTGAACACGGCAAAACCGTCTGGGTCGCGAATGGCCGAGAGGTCCTGGCCGTCGAGCTTGGAGTTGGCCGGGTGCATGATCATCTTCGGCCCGAGGTCGTTGATCCAGAAGTAGTCGTTCTGGTCATAGCGCAGCGCCCGCACGACCTGCAGGGCCTGTTGCTGCGCGCTTTCGCGGCTGAGTGTACCGGCGGCTTCAAGGCCGTGATAGTAGGCCAGCACCCCGGCCGCGGTCTGCACCACATGGCGGGTCTTTTCGGCTTTGGCCTGGTACAGGTCGCCATGGATCTGGCGCAGCATCAGCAGGCCGAGCATCACCAGCATCGCCACGGCTACCAGCAGAATCAGCCACAAACGGCGACTGATGGACATCGACCTCAAGGTCTTCATGAACGGCACTCCCGCATTGTTCTTTTTATTGATGTGCATCGAAGCATGCTTTGGCGCTGGCGACCTACCCGACTAATGGCTAAGTGCTAGTTGCCGTCTAGTCTGCAACATGCCGGGCAAGCGATTGCCATGCCGCTTTGCTAGGATTTCGGCCGCGCAAGATGAAACCTTTAGGCTGGCTGAACTTTTCTGCTGGCATTGGTCCCTGCAGTCGCTGTAAAAATGCCGCGCCGCGTGCGGCAATCACAAGCAAATCAAGAACAAGGAGCCTGCAACCAGCAGCGCTCCAACCGGGGGAATGATGGATTTTTGGACTGCCTTCCAGGCAATCATCTTAGGCGTGGTCGAAGGGCTCACGGAGTTCTTGCCGATCTCCAGTACCGGCCACCAGATCATCGTGGCCGACCTGATCGGCTTCGGTGGCGAACGGGCCATGGCTTTCAACATCATCATCCAGCTGGCGGCAATTCTGGCGGTAGTGTGGGAATTCCGACGCAAGATCCTCGATGTGGTGTTCGGCCTGAGCAGCCAACCCGCGGCGCGGCGCTTTACCGCCAACCTGCTGCTGGCGTTCATGCCTGCCGTGGTGCTGGGCGTGCTGTTCGCCGACCTGATCCATGAATACCTGTTCAACCCGATCACGGTGGCGGCGGCCCTGGTGGTCGGTGGTGTGATCATGCTGTGGGCTGAACGCCGCACGCACCGCGTGGAAGTCGACCATGTCGACGACATGCGCTGGTCGCATGCACTGAAGATTGGCTTCATTCAGTGCCTGGCGATGATCCCGGGCACCTCGCGCTCCGGCTCGACCATTATCGGCGGCCTGCTGTTCGGCTTGTCGCGCAAGGCCGCCACCGAGTTCTCGTTCTTCCTGGCGATGCCGACCATGGTTGGCGCGGCGGTGTACTCGGGCTACAAGTACCGCCACCTGTTCGAGCCGAGCGACTTGCCAGTGTTCGCCATCGGCTTCGTGACGTCGTTCATCTTCGCCATGATCGCCGTGCGCGCGCTGCTCAAGTTCATCGCCAACCACAGCTATGCCGTGTTCGCCTGGTACCGCATCGTCTTTGGCCTGCTGATCCTGGCGACCTGGCAATTTGGCTGGGTCGACTGGTCGACGGCGCACGGCTGACATGGCCCGGGTGCAAACGGCAAGGGAGGAGGGCGTACGCAATGTACGCCTGAAGCTGATGGCGCTGGGTTTGTTGTGTCTGCTGCCGCTGGCAGGCGCCGCGCAGATGGCCTGGAGCGGGCAATCCTGGCTGCCACTGGGGGTCTATCCGGCGATGAGCCTGATCACCCTGTTGCTGTACTGGCAAGACAAGCACCAGGCACGCAGTGGCGCCTGGCGCACACCCGAGAAGGTGTTGCATGCCGGTGAGCTGCTCGGTGGCTGGCCTGGGGCACTGTTGGCCCAGCAGCTGTTTCGGCACAAGACACGCAAGGTCTCGTACCAGTTGGTGTTCTGGGTCATCGTGCTGTTGCATCAAGTGTTTTGGCTTGATCAGCTGGTTCTGGGCGGGCGCTTTCTGCCGCTGAGCTGACGACTCACATCAGCAACCCGATCTGCAGCCGCTTCACCAGCCGGCGCACCACCAGTTGGTGTGAGCGCTGCAGCAGATCGCACAGCTCTTCCCGGCCCATCGGGTAGGGGGGCACCATGCTGATCCACCGGGCTCGCGCCAGGTAAGGCGCCGGGCGCACACCGGGGCGGTCGCAGTAGCCCAGAAACAGCTCATCGGCCACTTTGAACGATAACCCCGCGCCCGCCAGGTCAAGCACTGCGAACATCTTGTTGCCGGCCACCGAGAACACCCGGATGCCGCCCCATTTGTAGTCTTCACGTGCACCGGGCAGGCTCAGGCAGAATGCCGCGACCTGTGCCTCGGTCATCTTCTGCTTAGACATAGCGTTCTCCACACGCCTCGAACGACGCTGCCAGATGATCGATCCACACCCGGACGGCCGGCAACAAACCCCGTCGATGAGGGTAAACCGCCTGCAGGTAGCCGCCTGGCAGCGACCAGTCCGGCAGCAGCCGCACCAGTTCGCCCCGTTCCAACTCTTCCTCGCAGAACATGCTCGGCAGTGCCGTAAACCCCAGCCCTGCCTTTACGGCCGCATTGCGCACGACGAAGTCATCGATGGCCAGGCGCGGCTCCAAGGCGATTTCCTGCTGCCGGCCATCCGGCCCGAGCAGGCGAAAATGCACCAGCCGGTCGGCTTCAGCGGCGCCCAGTACGGGTAACGAGGCCAGCTCAGAAGGCTGGCGAATATGGTCGGCAAAGCCCGGAGCGGCGACCAGTTGCATCTGCGCCTGGCGCAGCCGGCGGGTGACCAGCGCCGGGTCTTCATCGCCCAGGTCACGTACACGCAAGGCAACGTCGATGCCTTCGGAAATCAGGTCGACACGGCGGTTGAGCAACACCATGTCCAGTTGCACCTGCGGGTACTGTTCCAGAAAACGGCTGATGACATCCGGCAGGAACGCATGGGCCAACGCCACGGGGCACGATACCCGCAAGCGACCGCGTGGCTCGCTGCTCATGCTCGCTACGGCGTCGTCGGCGGCCTCGGCTTCCAGCAACATGGCCTGGCAGTGGTGCAGGTAGCGCTCGCCCACTGCGGTCAGCTTGAGTTGCCGGGTGGTGCGTTGCAGCAGCCGAGTGCCCAGGCGTTCCTCCAGCTCGGCGATGCGTCGCGAGAGGCGTGATTTAGGGATACCCAACTGGCGCCCGGCAGCGGCGAAACCGCCAGCTTCGACCACCTGGGCAAAGTAGAAGAGGTCGTTGAGGTCTTGCATGGCGCTGTCTCACTGTTCTATCTGTGGGACAAACTAACGCATTTTTGCCGACTTATCAGCTATTCGCCGCCCCGGTAGGATTCTACCCATCGTGATCGCTTAACGCTGCGGTCTTCATTCACAGGAGAGTCCCATGAAACTGTTGCATATCGATTCGAGCATCCTGGGCGACAATTCCGCCTCCCGCCAGCTGAGCCGCGAAGTGGTCGAAGCCTGGCAAGCCGCCGAGCCAGGCATCGAAGTGGTTTACCGCGATTTGGCCGCTGATGCCATTGCTCACTTCTCGGCTGCCACCCTGGTCGCCGCCGGCACCCCGGAAGATGTGCGCGATGCAGCCCAGGCCTTCGAAGCCAAGCTGAGCGCCGAAACCCTGGAAGAGTTCCTTGCCGCAGATGCAGTAGTGATTGGCGCGCCGATGTACAACTTCACCGTGCCGACCCAGCTCAAGGCCTGGATCGACCGCGTTGCCGTGGCCGGCAAGACCTTCCGCTACACCGAAGCCGGCCCGGAAGGCCTGTGCGGTGACAAGAAGGTGGTGCTGGTATCGACGGCCGGCGGCCTGCACGCTGGCCAGCCAAGCGGTGCCGGCCACGAAGATTTCCTCAAGGTGTTCCTCGGCTTCATCGGCATCACCGACCTGGAAATCGTCCGTGCCCACGGCCTGGCCTACGGCCCGGAACATCGCAGCAACGCCATTGATGCCGCCCAGGCGCAGATTGCCAACGAGCTGTTCGCCGCGGCCTGATAGCCTGGCGTAAAAAAACCGGCCATCGCCTGCGCGTTGGCCGGTTTTTTCATCCACTTTTCATCTGCCATCACCCGTGCGGGTTCTATCCTGATGTTATACCCTCGCTCCGCGTGGAATAGCCGGCCGATGAACATCCCCCGTTGCTTGCTGGCACTGCTGCTCGGTGGCCTGGTGGCCCATGCCGAGGCTGCACCCTGGGTCGCCGGCCTGCACCATATGACCTTGAACGACCCCGTCGACGCCCGGCCGATGCAGGCTCTGGCGTTCTATCCCGCCCAAGGGACTGCCCACAGCACACGTATTGATGGCTATCCTGTCGACGTTGCCGATGAAGCTCCCGTGGCGCTTGGGCAGTTTCCGTTGCTGGTGCTATCGCACGGCAACACCGGCAGTCCGCTGGCGCTGCACTACCTGGCGACCGCCCTGGCCCGCCAGGGGTTTGTGGTCGTGGCGGTTGTGCACCCAGGTGATAACGCACGTGATCACAGCCGACTGGGCACCCTGAGCAACCTGTATGGGCGACCGTTACAGGTCAGCGCCGCCATCACGGCCGCTCGCGACGACACCTTACTCGGGCCCTATCTGAATGACGGCAAGGTCGGCGTGATCGGCTACTCGGCCGGTGGTGAAACGGCGTTGATCCTCTCTGGCGCCCAGCCCGACCTTGACCGCCTGCGCCAATATTGCCTGGAACGCCCCACCGACACCGACGCCTGCAAGACCCACGGCGTGCTGATCGCCGACCGCAGCGAGCTGGCGCCCAAGGCCGATTCAAGGGTGGGCGCAGTGATGCTGATGGCCCCGCTGAGCCTGATGTTCGGCCGCCACGCGCTGGCCAGCGTCAAGGTGCCGGCGCTGATCTACAGTGGCGACAACGACCAGTTGCTGGCCGTGGACCGCAATGCCGAGGCGCTGGCACGCAAACTGCCAGTAACGCCGGATTACCGTCTGTTGGCAGGCGCCGGTCATTTCGTGTTCATGGCCCGCTGCGACGACGAACAATGGGCGCGTATGGCTGCGCTGTGCAAGGACGCAGCAGGTGTCGATCGCCGGTATATCCATCACTCGCTGCAGCGCGAAACTGCAGCCTTCTTCAGCCAGGTGCTAGACGCGCCAGAGCACGCCGAACGCTCAGCCGCGACGGCTGCGCCGCGCCAGCAGCAACGTTAGGCCAACCCCGGCCAAGGCCAGGAGCGCCGCGACGCAGAAGATCGAGGCATACCCCAGATGCGCCGCCACGGCCCCCATCAGTGGGCCGGCGACTGCCAAGGCCATGTCGAAGAACACCGCGTAGGCACCCAGCCCGGCGCCGCGGCTGCTGCTGGGTACCTGCTTGATCGCCTCGACGCCCAGTGCCGGATACACCAGCGACAGGCCGAAACCGGTGAGGCCGGCACCGACCAACGCCCACACGGGCGAAGGGGCCAACCACAGCAGGCTCAAACCGAGCACTTCTGTGGCCATGCAGGCAACCGCCACGTTGTAGCCACCAAAACGGTTGACCGCATTCACGAACAACAGCCGCGAAATGATGAAACACAGCCCAAAGGCGCTCAGGCACCAGGCTGCGCCCATCCATCCGCGCTCCAGGTAATACAGGGTGACGAAGGTGGTCAGGGTGCCGTAGCCGATCGACGCCAGGGTCAGGCCCAGCCCGCACGGCGCAACGCGGCCGAACGCCGACCAGAACGGCAGCCGCTCACCGCGCACCACCACCACATCCGGGCGTTTGCGCAGCACCAGCATGGCCAGCAGGGCCAGCACCAGCAAAGCGGGGCCGAGCACGCCGAAATCCAGGGCATCGACCGCCAGCACGCCAACGGGTGCACCGATGGCGATCGCGCCGTACGAAGCGATGCCGTTCCAGGAAATCACCCTGGCGGTATGTTCAGGCCCCACCTGGCTGATGCCCCAACTCAGGGTGGCAACGCCGATCAGGCCTTGGGCAAGCCCCAGTAGCAAGCGCCCACCCAGCAACAACGCCAGGCTCAGCAACGGCGCGCTCACGGTCCAGGCCGAAGCGAATGTCAGCACCCCGCAGGCTGCGATACCCAGCAAGCCGTAGCGAATCGCCTGCTTACCACCCAAGGTATCGGCCACACGCCCGGCGAATGGTCGGCTGAGCAGGGTGGCCAGATACTGCAGGCCGATGGTCACCCCCGCGATCACCGCGCCGAAACCCAACTGATCATGGACATAGCTGGGCAGTACCGCGATCGGCAGGCCGATGCACAGAAAGGCAATGAAGGTATAGAAGACGATCGAGAGGATCTGCAGGGTGATACTGAAGGTGTTGCTGGCGGGGGAGGGCTGTTGCGCGGTCATGGGCTCGTTCGCGGGCGGGCGGTTGGGCGTGAGATCATCATGGGCGTTGTGCGAAGGAAATGAAAGCAGGCTAACGAATTATTCGTTATAGACCCGGCCATCCGAAGATGGCCGGGCAGAACAGCTAACTCAGACCAACACACCCTGGCTACGCAGGTAGTCGTCATAAGTGCCGCTGAAGTCCACCACACCGTCCGGCGACAGTTCGATGATGCGGGTGGCCAGCGACGACACGAACTCACGGTCATGGCTCACGAACAGTAGCGTGCCCGGGTAGTTTTCCAGCGCCAGGTTCAGCGCTTCGATCGATTCCATGTCCAGGTGGTTGGTCGGTTCGTCCATCACCAGCACGTTCGGCTTCTGCAGAATCAGCTTGCCGAACAGCATGCGGCCTTGTTCACCACCGGAAATCACCTTCACCGACTTCAAAATCTCGTCGTTGGAGAACAGCATGCGCCCGAGGGTGCCACGGATGATCTGCTCACCGGAGGTCCATTGGCCCATCCAGTCGAACAGGGTCAGGTCGTCCTCGAAGTCGTGCGCGTGGTCCTGGGCGTAGTAACCCACTTCGGCGCTGTCGGTCCACTTCACCGAGCCTGCATCCGGTTTCATCTCGCCCACCAGGGTGCGCAGCAGGGTAGTCTTGCCGATACCGTTGGGGCCGATGATCGCTACGCGCTCGCCAGCTTCGACGGTGATGTCGAAGTTCTTGAACAGCACCTTGTCGTCAAAGGCCTTGGCCATTTTCTCGACGACGACGGCCTGGCGGTGCAGCTTCTTGGTCTGCTCGAAGCGAATGAACGGGCTGACCCGGCTCGAAGGCTTGACCTCGGCCAGCTGGATCTTGTCGATCTGCTTGGCGCGCGAGGTGGCCTGCTTGGCCTTGGAGGCGTTGGCCGAGAAGCGGCTGACGAAGGTTTGTAGCTCAGCAATCTGGGCTTTCTTCTTGGCGTTGTCCGACAGCAGCTGTTCACGCGACTGGGTGGCCGCGGTCATGTATTCGTCGTAGTTGCCCGGGAACAGGCGCAGCTCGCCGTAGTCCAGGTCAGCCATGTGCGTGCACACGCTGTTGAGGAAGTGACGGTCGTGGGAAATGATGATCATGGTGCTGTTACGCGCCGTCAGAATCGTTTCCAGCCAGCGGATGGTGTTGATGTCCAGGTGGTTGGTCGGTTCGTCGAGCAGCAGCACGTCCGGGTCCGAGAACAGCGCCTGGGCCAGCAACACACGCAGCTTCCAGCCTGGCGCTACTTCGCTCATCGGGCCGAAGTGCTGTTCCAGCGGAATGCCCAGGCCCAGCAGCAGCTCACCGGCGCGCGATTCGGCGGTGTAGCCGTCCATTTCGGCGAACTCTGTTTCCAGTTCGGCGACGGCCATGCCGTCTTCCTCGGTCATTTCTGGCAGCGAGTAGATACGGTCACGCTCGGCTTTGACCTTCCACAGCTGGCCGTGGCCCATGATCACCGTGTCGATAACGGTGAATTCCTCGTAGGCAAACTGGTCCTGACGCAGCTTGCCGAGGCGGGTGTTCGGCTCGAGCATGACCTGGCCACCGGACGGCTCCAGGTCGCCACCGAGGATCTTCATGAAGGTCGACTTGCCGCAACCGTTGGCGCCGATCAGGCCGTAGCGGTTGCCGTTGTTGAATTTGACCGAGACGTTTTCGAACAGCGGCTTGGAGCCGAACTGCATGGTGATGTTAGCGGTGGAGATCAAAGGGCTTACCTATCAGTAACTTACGACGCTGGATTTTCAGCTGATACCGTTTTGATACCAATCTTGAATCTTCCAGCTCGCTCCAATCGGAGCTTGAGTAGAGCCAACGGGCGTACGTCGACAGCAGCATGTGCACGCTGTGACCCAGCTGTTGAGCGATAAATGCGGGGGTTGAGGCCGGACATTGAGCGTATTGTCGCATAGGTGTGACGGCAGTTGTATGGGGGCCGACGCCTGATGGCCAATTCATTGGGCGCCGCTGTGATCAGCCAGCGAAATGCTGACGTTGTGGGAGCGGGCTTGCCCGCGAACACCGGCACGGCCGGTGCCATCCACCGCGGTGCCTGCTTCGCGGGCAGCTGCGGGGCAACACAACCTCAGCTACTCTGGCTCAGCACGTACTGTTCAGCCATAACCTTCCCTTCGAGAATGGCTTCGGTCGAAGAGGAAAATGGTCGACTTACCCGCAGCGTGCGTGCCATTGCGCCTGGTTTCCCTATCTCAACCAACATCCCACTGGGAAACTCGAGGCTCGACTCCCAGAATACGTAAATCGATGCCTGGTAACCCAGGTAAGAATGCACGTAAAGGTCATGACTGGTGGACTGAAGGTTCATCACACTCTCCCACTGGGCGTCTCAAGTGCGCCTCTGATGGAGATACGACTGGGGCGTGCTCAGAAGCGTTCCGTTTTCCCGGCATTGCTATCTGTGAAGGTGCGAGTTCAATAGCTGCGTTCGTTCGGCCATCGATCTGCAGGCAGGTAGTCTCGCCGGGAGACTACCTGCTGCCACGCTAAAGCTTGTACTGAATGGTATAGGACGCATCAGTTCTTGGTTCTATCGTAATAGGAATGCCGAATAGTTTCCCTCGACACTCACTGACGCTACAGCGATACACGGCCCCCTGCCGAAGTTGGGTCCACAAGCCTTCGTCATGTATCGAGATACGCAATACGTGGTTGTTCGGATCCTCTCTGACTTGAGCAACGTGGTGGTCAAGGTCACATCCAAAATCCGCAGGGGTAAGCTCTGGATCGTAGCCGATCAGCACCCCGTGCCGTTTCAGATCGTCCCTGATACGTTCAATCACGTCATCCGCTTCTTGTTTTAGCATGATCGTTATCTCGCGGTGTTTTACTCGTTAAAACTCTAGTTGAACCTGATAGTTTTTGGTACGGAGTGCTGTTGGGGTGATGGGCGGCACTGATTGCTGATGCTCTGGTCTGCCTATCGGCGTCTGGCGATGGAGTGGCGAGATGGTTTGGCTTGGGCTATTGCTGAATCTGCAGTCAATGGAAACACGAGGTGTCGAATGAAACGTTTTCTGTTGGGTGCGGTGGTGTTGTCACTGGCCGCAACGGCTAACGCCGAGATGCCATTGGTTAACGCGACCTGCCCAGGTGGGTTCGAGGTGCACGCAGACGAGGGCGGGCCGGTGTACGTCAATGGCAAGGAAGCAAAACTGAAAAAATTCAGTGATACATACTTTGAAGCCAAGGGCAGTGGTGTGACCGTATCGATTACCATCAACCCTGATGAGTCTCTGGGTGTGTCGTACACCGGCAAGGGGGGGGCGAATGGCGTGTGCGAACTCACGGAGCAAGACTGATTTATTTGTGAGTTTTCATCCGTGCAGTTCGGGCGTGCGCTCCATCGCCAGTGCCAATGCATCCGATTGGCCCCAGGCTATCTGCATCGCCCGCAGGCCGTGCATCAGCAACTGCCGGGTTTCTTCGTCCTCGATGCGTTCAAGCGCGCGTCGGCTGTCGCTATAGGCGAACATCAGGTAGTGGGAAACATTCAGCAGCACGTGTTCGATTGGCACGACTCGCTCGCCGATGGCGCGGGCGAGGGTCTTCCCGGCTGGCAGTTCGAAGGTGTGGGGTGGATCAGGGACTATTTTTTTCATGGCTATCTCATGGGATTGACCGCACCCGTCCGTTTCCACACGTATGGGTGGCAGTTGTGCACGGGGTGGAAAACCGAGCCCATGAGAATCCCGGTAGGCCTTGCGACCTCCCGCGCACAACTGCCATGAAGACAGCTTCAATCTCAGGGACTGCCGGGTTTCCACACCCGATCGCTGAACCGTCAGCGACCCGGAGAGCCTAGAGGGCAGGGGTTCCCAGGACAATCAGATGAGTGTCGACAGGCCGCGTAGGGTATTTCTTCAGCTTTGCGCCCACCAGCGTAAAATAGTGGGAAAAATCTGAATCAGTTGTAGGGCAGCGCAGTCCTGTGCATTTTCTTTATAGCAAACAAGAATATTGGCCTGTAACTAATGCGGCGTACTATAAGCAAGTCATAAAACTAAAACATGGGCTCTTCTCGGTCTTGCAATGTTCTTGTAGGGGCAGCAGGAGCGTGTCGCGTGAAACGTTCTATTTTTTCAGGCGCAGTATTGGCAACAACTTTGGCTACAAGTCTTCTAGCGGGATGTGCACAAAATCCTGATGTTCGCGAAGGCCACGACTCTACATCCGGCATTACCGAGAAAAGCCCGCCGGATTATCTGAGTTGCGTTAAAGAAGAGTTGCACGGCAGTGCAACCACTTATGAGGAGGGCACCGGAGATTCCGTCAAGCTTTACGTCGATAGCACCGATCCGAATAAAGCTAACGGCCTGGTGGAAATGCGCAACACCGGCACCCATCATCAGTTCACGGCCTATCAACGCGATGCCTGGTACGACCATGGCCGGCTGCTCGATGCGGCACTCATGTGCTCAAAAGCCTGAAAGCCCTCTGGAACAAAAAGCCCGCACCCATGAGCGCGGGCTTTTTGTGATGGGTGCTGATCCTTCAGCGCGATGCATTGTAAAGAAATCATTCTCATTTGAAATGAGACGGAAGTCTTGCGTCCTACCATGGTGGATTAGTGCTTTGGTAAAACCATCGCTAGAATGCACCCTGTTCAATTGGGTCAATTGCAAATGCCTACCTTTCGTATTCTTCTTTGTGCCGCAGTGGCCATCAGCCTGGTCGGTTGCGCCAACCCTGGCAAGCCAACCGCCAGTAAGCTGACAAAAAAGTCCCCCGAGGCCTATGCCGCTTGCGTACTGCCGAAGTGGCAAGCGGTGGCGCCGCTTACCACGCAGAAGTCCATCAGCCACGGCTATCGGCTGACCGCACCTAGCGCAGTGACTTCCGATGAAGTACTTGAAGTCGTGGAGAACCGTGAGGGCAGCCGGGCGACGTTCTACAAAGGCAGTTTCCTGGCAGGTGACAAACTTCGTCAGGCGGCCAGAGAGTGCCTGGATTGAGCGTTCGTCAACTGCTCATTGCGGCCGGCTGTTCATCATGCGTTTGTACTGTCAAGGCTTGACTAGCGCAACCCCACCTTCAGGTTCATCTGACGGCATTGCACCTCTGCGTCCACCCTGCTCGGATAGCTGGGCTTGAGCCGTTCCTTCGCTTGGTTGTCATAAATGTCAAAGCCGCCGCACTCGGTAGCTGCACAGTACCTGCCACCGAGGCGAAAGGACTCCTTTTCGATGGGAACTGCCGGAACGATTACGAATCGTGGTTGCATGGTGCTTGCCTCCCAGGCTGAGACTTAAGTATTAGTACCACCGGGGATAACCAGCAAGGAAACGCATGACTTAATGACTGACACGCCGTGGACGAAACGAGACCCGTTGGTCGGATTGTGTAAGGGTTTTGTAAAAGTGACTGCAGCCTGGACAGGCATGGGTATGCTTTGTACCTAGTCCGAGCCGAAGAAAGTCAAAATGAACACACTTCCGTCGCAGCGAAATGCTGAACGCGGGGCGTTCTCCAGTTTTGAGGCGTGTCGCAATACTCAAAAAGGCCCCGTGGTGATTCTTGCCTCAGGTGCCTCTGCCAAGCAGTTCCCGTTGCGTGACTTCGCGCATCTTCCGGTCATCGCCATGAATGGCTCGGTCGCGCTCACCGCCGCCTGTGCTGTGAAGCCCTTTTTCTACGTGTGCACCGACAAGAGCTTTCGCGATCAGCAGCCCGAGCTGTTTGCCACCGCGTTGCGTGACAGCCAGCGCCTGGCGTTATGGCCCGAGCAGTTCGCCGGCGCCGACATTCCGGCCGACACGGAGTGCTATCCGTTGCACAAGGCCGAGACTCCAGGTCTGATCGATGGCTTGCGTGGCCATGGCTCCAGCCATGTCTGCAGCCGCGCGTTATGGAGCAAACGGGCCCGTTCGATCGCCTTCAGCAAAGACCTTGCAAGCGGCTATTACGATGCCCGCACGGTGGTTTACGTCGCTTTGCAGCTAGCGTATCACCTGGGTTTCGAGCAGGTATTGATGGTGGGCGTGGACCTCGATCAGTCGCTTGGCCGCTTTTACGAGAGCGATGAGGGCGAACATTCTCCCTGTGGGCTCGATCAGCATTGGGATAGCCGGATTCTGCCGTCCCTGACGCTGATGGCCGAGCAGGTGGTGAACGAACATTTCCAGGTTTACAACCTGTCTGCCATATCCCGTATTCCCCCTGAGGTAATCCCCAAGATCGACTTGCCCGAAGCACGGCGCATCGCTATTTGAAAGTTCCCTGCGCAAGATTGCGGATGCACAGGCTTAGGTGCGGCGTTACAGTGCGTGCACCTTGATACCCAGTGAGCACCCGTCATGACCCGTACCTTCACCCTTATGCAATCCCCGGTCGGCACCTTGACCTTGGTGGCACGGGGCGAGTGCCTGGCTGCCGTGCTGTGGCAAGAGGAACGGGAAAACCGTGTACGTTTGGGCGAGCTGCACCGGGATGATCGGCACCCCATCCTGCGCGAGGCTGCGCGCCAGCTAGGTGAGTATTTTGCCGGCCAGCGTCAGCGCTTCGAGCTGGCACTGGACTTCGCCGGCACCGAGTTTCAGCGTCAAGTGTGGGCGGCGCTGCTGACCATCCCCTTTGGCGAGACCCGCAGCTACAGCGACATCGCCCGGCAGATCGGCAACCCCAGTGCAGTCCGCGCGGTCGGCGCGGCCAACGGGCGCAATCCGATTTCAATCATCGCCCCCTGTCATCGGGTGATTGGTGCGTCCGGCAGCCTGACCGGCTTTGCCGGTGGGTTGCCAGCCAAGCAGTATCTGTTGGCACTGGAAGGGCGCCAGTGCCTGGCGCTGGATTTGTAGTTTCAGCTGAGCCAGAACGCGACCAGGCAGGCCACCACCGCCAACGCGGTCCCCGCCATTAGTGTGTACTGCCGGTGTGCCCGCCGTGCGTACGGGCGCACTTCCCGAAGATACTGCCCAGGCGCAGGCGCGTCCGGACGGTGGCGCAGCCCATCGGCGATGTCGGCCAGCTGGCCCTGAATCAACAGCCCCACCAGGTAATAGGTGCTGGAAAAACTGGCCAATGTCAGCAGAAAATATTTCATCCGGCAGACGTATTCAGCGTCACGCCCATGGCGCTGGAGGTATCGGTATCCAGCACGATCATGCCTTCGTGCCGGTCGTCCAGTGCCGCCAGCAACGTGCCCTGGCTATCCCAGGCCGCTGAGCCGCCGGCACCGACGAAGTTATCGGCCGGGCCAACGCAGTTGCCATCAGTACTGGGATACCGAGTGTACGCGCCACTTCAGGGTAATGTTCATAGCCTTCGCGGATACCCTTTGCGGTCTTGGCAACGCTCACCAGGTACAGTTGCGCGCCCAATGCGTGCGCCTGTTCGGCATGCTCGATGAACATCGACTCATAACAGATGGCAGGTGCCACCTGCAGTTGCCCGGCCGCGAAAACCAGCGGTTGCTCACCCGCAACGAAGTACGCCAACTCGTCCCCATGCAAGCGCTGTTTAGCGTACGCCAGCTGCGGCTGGCCAGGGCGTAGAATTGGCATGCCGATCTGAACACCCTCAGCGGTGGGCAACGGGAGGCCCACGGCGACGCTGATGTTCAGCCTGTCGCAGAGTGCCTGTAGCGGCGTTAGCCGAGTCGAGGTGACGGGTAACGCCAATTGCCGGGCCAGGCTGGGCTCATAACCGGTCAGTGACAGCTCGGGGAACACCACCACCTCTGCGCCTAGCCCCGCCGCCTGCTCGATGCAGTGCAGGTGGCGGAGCACATTGCCTTCGAGATCTCCTTTACGTGATGCCAACTGTACGGCACAGAGTTTCATGGAATGAGGACCTTTCCCTGGTGCAAGTCGAAGGGCCGAGCATACTACCGGCGCGCGCGCCTGTACCAGTGCAGGGTCTATCAGGAAGCTGGATGCGCCGCGAAACGTTGGCGGAACCAGTCGTCGAGCATGGCCTTTTCCGCGTACAGCCTGTCACTGCTACTGGCCGCGCGGCCTGGGCGGCTGAGATACATCTTGTCACTGACCCGTTCCTCGGCCTGTTGGCTGGGCTGTCCAGGCTGGCTCAAGGTATAGCTGAGGTCGATGGTTGGCCAGGTGATGTCGCGCATGAAGCGCACATCGTAGGCACGGCTGTGCCAAGGCTCGAACCGCCCGGCCAGGTCGATGTCACGGATGTCGATGACCAGTTGCTGGCCCGGTTGCAGGTAGCGCTGGCCAAGCTTCTGCAGGTACTGGGTCAGGGTTTTCATGACATAGTCGTCGGCACCGCGTTCGTAGCCCGAGTTGTCCAGGCTGGCGTCGCGGAATTTTTCAGGATGGTCGAAACGCACCTCAACCTGCGCAGGTGCGGTGCCTTGTGCCATGCTGTTGGTTGAGAGCGCCATGAGCACGGCACAGATGAGAGCGGTACGCATGATGCACCTCCGGGGCGTGCTGCGTGTTCGTCCATTTTACGCCTGCCAGTGTGTGGCAGCAGAGGAACATTGTCATGAGCCGGTTTCGGCGGGTTGCCGCCAACAGCCAAGGGCGTGACTTGGCCGTTGGCGATATTCACGGGCATTTTCGGCGCCTTGAGGAGTGCCTGGGCGCGGTGGGTTTCGATCCTGAGGTCGACCGGCTGTTCAGCGTCGGCGACCTGGTGGACCGCGGCCCGCACAGCGTCGAGGTGCTGGCGTGGCTGGACAAATCCTGGTTTCACGCCGTGCAGGGCAACCATGAATCGCTGGCCATTACCCACTTCAATGGCGGGCAGCTGGACCTGGATATGTATCGGGCAGCCGGAGGTGGCTGGTTCATCGACCTGCCGAGAGACGAGCAGGCGAACTTTGTAGAGCAGTTCCTGCAGTTGCCGATTGCCTTGGAGTTGCAGACGGCTGAGGGCTTGATTGGTGTGCTGCATGCCGATTGCCCGTTCCAGGAGTGGGCCGTCTTGCGCGACAGCTTGTTGTTCGATGATGACGCGAAAGTTCGCGAAATCTGTCAATGGTCCCGCCAGCGCTTGAAAGAGGGTGATACCCAAGTCGTCGAGGGGTTACGCGCCTTGCTGGTCGGGCACACGCCGGTACTCCAGGCCAAACAATTGGGCAATGTCTGGCATCTGGATACCGGTGGCTGGGCCGGTGGCTATTTCAGCCTGATGGACCTAGCCACCCTGAGGCTGCTCACCCCTGAACCAGGTGAACCAACAATGCCCCGGCCAGCAGCATCAGCATGATGCCCGAGGCCCGCTCCAGCCAGGGCAGGGCGTGCGAGAAGCGCCGCAACAGGCGTCGATTGCCAATGGCCACGGCCACCAGCAGGTCCCAGAGCAACACGATGCTGAACATCCACGCGCCGTAGGCGTACTTCCAGCCTGCGCTGCTGCTGGCGACCATGCTGGCGAGGCTGGCATAGAACAGCGCGTTCTTTGGATTGAGGATGCCGGACACAAAACCCATCCCCAGCCCTCGCCACCAACCGCGAGCGGGGTCATGCGTGCCCACCGCCGCAAGACTGGATTTTCCGGCATGGCGCAGAAACAGCACGCCGACATACATCAGATAACCCGCCCCGGCCAGTTGCAGGGCGATGAACGGCGCGCTGTCTTCACGCAGTACCGCCAGGCCGGCGAAGGCCACCCCGATGAATACACCATTGGCCAAGGCGATGCCCAGGCAGGCACCGCTGGCGACCCGCCAACCGGCACTGATCGATGTTCTGGCAATGAGGAAAAAGTCAGGCCCAGGCGAGAGCAAGGCAAGGAAGTGGGCGAGGGCGACGATCAGGAACTGCTCCATGGGGAGGGCTTTCTCAAAAGGAAAGCCGCAGTGTGGCGGCACCTGGGCGAGCGGTATTGAAGAATATTGCAGCCGGAGGCTTACCGGTACTGCCCTGGCGTTACCCCTACATGCGCCTTGAACACACGCTGGAAATGGCTCTGGTCGGAAAACCCCAAGCGATAGGCCACCTCGGCCAGCGCCAGGCCTTCACGCAACAGCTGCCGCCCACGATTGACCCGCGCATTGAGCAGGTAGGCATGCGGGGTCAAGCCGGTGGCAGCACGGAAGGCGCGAATCAGCTGGTACCGGCCTAGGCCGGCTTGCTGAGCCAGTGTCTCCAGGCTTAACGGTGCAGGGTCATCGGCTTCGATGCGTTCGATCAAGCCGCGCAGCGCTGGCATCGCCAATGTGGGCGCAGGCGCTGCCTTCAGCGGCGGGTGCTCGGAAAAGTCATGGTCGCCCATGAAGGCGATCAATGCGGCTTCTTTCTCGAGCGTATTCGCGGCAGAGAACAACAATTCATTCAACGTGCAGAACTGGCGGTATAGCGCGGGCAGCCGGCAGATACGCGCTGGCGCCCCCGGCTCAGCCGCTGCCAGCCCCGACTCCAGGCGCAGTTGCTGCAACCATTCAGCTTGCACGTGCAGCATCTGGTAGCTCCATGCGTGGCCTGGCTCTGGGTTGCAGGCATGCACGCGCTGCGCTGGCACCATCACCAGCGTGCCCGGTGTCAGGCGTTGCCGTCCTTCACCTGCGCCAGTGAAGTGGCTGCAACCTGCATCCACCGCACCCATGGAGAACGTAGGATGGCTGTGAGCCTTGTAGCAAGCACGGCTGTGGCAGGCTCGGCGGCTTTCCACCCAGGGCAGGGACGGGTCACGCCAGAGTGAGGAGCGGGTACGGGGCATGCGGCAATCCTCGGTCAGCTTGGCAGCTTAGCAGTGCGCTGCACACGGCCGTACAGTTTTTGCCAATGGCTGTACCTTGACCCGGCGTCGTCCGGGCAGTGACAGTAGCGACAGATTTCGTGGAGAACACAATGGACCTGTCGAGCCTGCTGCTATTCATCCCCGCCTGCTTCGCCCTGAACATGGCACCGGGGCCGAACAACCTACTGTCGTTGCATAATGCCAGCCACTATGGGTTGCGGGCCGCGTGTGTCGCCGGTGGTGGGCGTATCGTCGCCTTCAGCGGCATGATCGCGCTGGCCGCCATGGGCCTGGCGGTGGTGCTGCACACCAGCGAGTACCTGTTCCTGGTGATCAAGGTGGTGGGCGCCGCCTACCTGTTCTACATCGCCTGGCAGCTGTGGCGCGCGCCGGTGGGCGAGGCCCAGATGGCGAGCGATCAGCCGCGTGGCAAGTGGCGCCTGGCGCGCCAGGAGTTCTGGGTGGCAGCGGGTAATCCGAAGGCGATTCTGATCTTCACCGCCTTCCTGCCGCAGTTCGTATCGGTGGGCAGCGCCACACCGGTAAGCGAGCAGTTCCTCTGGCTGGGGGTGCTGTTCCTGCTGCTGGAATGGGCGGCGATTGCCATCTATGCGGGCCTTGGTGCCTACCTGCAGCGCTGGTTCAGCCAGCCGGGGCCGCGTCGGCTGTTCAACCGGGTCAGCGCCTCCCTGCTGGGATGCGCTGGCCTGGGGTTGCTGGCGGCGCGCCGTTAGAACTGCCAGCGCACCCCCAGGTTGACGCCGCTGGCTTCCTGCTGGCGGCTGTCCAGGTTGGCGGCGTACTGCACGCCGCCGTGCAGGCTCAGTGCCTCATTCACTTGGGCGACCAGCCCTGCTTCGAGTTGCAGCGAAGTGTAGCGGTAGTCGGTCTTGATCTTGTCCACGTCGTCGAAGGTCAAGGTGTCGCGGCCACCGTCGCCATGCCACAGGTTGACCTGCCCGTAGGGTTGCAGGAGGCGCCCACTGCTGCCGGTGAACGCGCCCTCCAACCGCACGCCCAGACGGCCAGTGAGCTCAACCTGGGCGTCGTGGCTGACGTGGGAGACACTGTCGTGGGCGCTGTTCAGTGAGACTTTCTGGGCAATCAACTGGGCCTGGGGTTCCAGGCTCCAGCGCTTGGACAGTGGAATGGGGTAGCCAGATTCAAGCGATGCCGTCCAGGCTTGGCCATCGATATTCAACTTGTCACCACGCTCGGAGCGGGCGCGGCCGTCCAGGTCGGTGTATTGCAGCACGGCATCGAGGTAGCCACGTTGCGGCCCAACCAGCGTCCAGTAGGCACCCACGCTGTCACCATCGAGCTTGATATCACCGACACTACGATCCTCCAAGGCCAAGGCGAAACCTTTTACGTCCGCCTCCAGGCGGCTGTGGCTCACGTACACGCCGACCTGCTGGCGATAGCCGTTTTCAGCGACGTGGGCATACAGGTCCTGGCCAACCTTGAAACCATACAGGTCGCCGTCCAGGCTCGGGCTGACCGTGCCGCTCCATTGCTGGCGCAGCGCGCCGCCGTAGGCCTGGCCCCAACTGGCCGGGAGCGTACCCTCAGCGGCCAGCAATTGCTGGTCGCCCTGGCGTTGATGGAATGTGCCCAAGGCCTGACGCGCAAGCAGGGCGGCCCCCCTGGGCGCGGCTGTGTAGACCGGAACTTCCGGGCGATACAGTGGCACGCTCTGGCCCATGACCGGGGCGGGTAGGTTGGGCTGCCCAGGCGCAGGGGCGGCGATGGGGGGCGTAACTGCAGGCTGCACGGGCGCAATGCCGGGTTCTTCAACCACGGCTGCAGCAGGGGCAGCCACCAAGGTCGAGCGCAAATACCAGCTGTTTTCAGAACCCGCCGTCACGCCCCCCTTGAACAGGCGGTAGTCGTAGGCACCCACGGACAGCACCTGGGTCTGCACGAAGGCCGTGGCGGTGCTGGTGGCGCCGTCACGGCCTTCGACCACCTGAATACCATTTTGCCGGGTGGCAGCACCCGTGCCCCCCAAGTTGTTCACCTGCAGCAACGTGGTGCCGCTGATAGCGCCTTGGCTCACCACCAGGCGGTCCGAGGCGGCGCCATCCTCAGCCAGCACGCTGTTGAGCCGCAAAGTGCCGTTATCGCCCAGATAATTGCCATTGATGGTCAAGCGGCCCTGTGCGTCGCTACCACTGGCAAGGTCGAGCGTGCCGGCATTGCGTAGCGTTGCAGGCTGACCTTGGGTGAATGCCGACACCGTTCCCTGGCGCGAGAACAGCGTACTGCTTGTGTCGATTGCCAATGAACCGCTGCCACTGCCGACGTCACCCAAGGTCAGTGTGTCGTCCAGCACAAGGCGGCTGCTCTCGCTCAACCCGATCGTTTCCCAATTGACATAGCGGGCCCCGCCAACGACTTCGCTGTTGACGAACAGCAGACGGTCAGTGCCATCACCGCCGTTGACGGTGATGGTCAAGGTTTGCGCAGTCAGGTGGCTGATGGTCGCCCCATCGTTGCCCAGGCCCATGTCCACCCGGCCATCGACGTTTCCACCAGACCAGTGCAACGCGTCATCGCCAGCGCTGGCCAGCAAATTGCCCTGAAGCCTGCCACCGCTGATGGTGATCTGGTCTACGCCTCCACTGGTACTGATATTGCCACCGAGAGTGCCGCCGCGAAGAATGATCGTGTCATCGCCGAAACCACTCACCAGGTTGCCGTCGATACGCGTTTCCACCGCCGTATCCTGGGACATGTCAAAGTAGTTGTCGGCGAGCTTGAGGTCCACCCGGCCAATGCGCCCACCGCTGAAGATCGCGCGATCACCGTCCTCGAAGGCACCGATGATGCGCCCGTCAGACATGTTGAAGTGGTCATAGCCTTCGTCCTGGCTGAGCGAGCGGACCGTACCTCCAGTCATGGTGAAGCTGTCCACCTGCTGGGTCTGCAAGACTTCATCCAGGTTGTCACCCGGTGAAACCAGCAGGTCCTCGGTGTGGCCAGGCAGCGGCAAGGTAAGCAGGGGAAAAACAGCGGGTACGAGCAGGCGGGGTAAACGCATCGGCAGATCTCCGTGTCCATTGAATGGAATCACTGGCGGGATCGCGCTTTTTTGTCGCTACTCCGGCCCTGCCTGAGTTGTAAGTAGCTGCCAGCTGGGGGGCAACTGGCAAAAATGCTAGGTGGCCACGCGCTATCAGTCGCGGTAGAACGTCTGCACCAGGTGATAACCGAATTTGCTCTTGATTGGCCCATGCACCACGCGCAGCGGCTTCTTGAAGATCACCTGGTCGATCGCACCCACCAGTTGCCCTGGGCGTACTTCGCCAAGATCGCCACCGCGCTTGCCCGAAGGGCAGGTGGAAAACTTCTTGGCCAGCACGTCGAAGGCCTCGCCGTTGGCGATGCGCTGCTTGAGCTTTTCGGCTTCGTCAGCGGTCTTGACCAGGATATGGCGGGCTTGAGCTTTCATGGGAACACCTGTGCTTCGGGGTAAAAAAGGGCGCCATTATGCCTGAACATACCGCGCCCTGACGTTGGTACGGCTTACTCTAGGTTAGCTTTCTGCACATCGTTCGACGCCGACCACACGCGATAGCGCACCTCGACCCCTTCCGGCACGTACACCACGACAGGCAACTTGCTGTTGTAGCGCAGCATGAAGCCTTCACCCACCACCGGCACGAAGGCTTCGGTCTTTTTGCCATCCGGACAGGCCATCAGGGTACTGGCCGGACCACCTACCTTGTCCAGGCGGTAATAGCTGTAGCCCCAGCCTTCGAGGGTGCGCTCCTCCAGGCTGCCGGCCAGGCGCTGGCGGTTGCAGTCGACCTGCAGGGTCTTGCCCGCCAGGATTTCCAACTTGAAAGCATGTTCATCGGCTTGTGCCGGCAGGTGGATGACCTGCCGGGTGAAGCCTTTTTCAGCGTCGGGGTAGGGGGCGACGTCCTTTAAGCTGGCAGCCATCGCCGGGGCGACGGCCGCCAGGGTCAGGGCCAGGATCGAGGGCAGTAGGGTTGGGCGCATAAGGCCTCCTTGCAAATGAACGGGGGCAAGACCGTCGCCAGGCCCAGACCTCCCATCACTGGGCCAGCCAGCCACCGTCGACGTTCCAGGCGGCGCCGCGGACCTGGCTTGCGGCCTCGCTGCACAGGAATAGTACCAGTTCACCCAAGTGCTCTGGAGTGACGAAGGCCAGTGAAGGTTGCTTCTCGGCCAGCAGGTCTGCCTGCGCTTGCTGCGGGTCGATGCCCTTGGCGGCCCGTTCGTCGATCTGTTTCTGCACCAGCGGAGTCAACACCCAGCCCGGGCAGATGGCGTTGCAGGTGACGTTGCTGGTGGCGGCTTCAAGCCCCACCACCTTGGTCAGGCCGATTACGCCGTGCTTGGCGGCAACGTAAGCCGCCTTGCCGGTCGAGCCAACCAGCCCGTGCACCGAGGCGATGTTGATGATCCGCCCCCAGTTGCGTGCTCGCATGCCAGGCAAGGCGAGGCGCGTGCCATGGAACACCGCCGAAAGGTTCAGGGCGATGATCTTGTCCCAGCTTTCCACCGGGAACTGTTCGACCGGCGCCACATGCTGGATGCCGGCGTTGTTGACCAGAATATCGACGCCACCGAACTCGCGCTCGGCGAAGGCGAACAGCGCTTCGATCTGCGTGACATCGGCAAGGTCGGCCGGATGGTGGGAGGCCTTGCCGCCATGCTGAGTCACCTCGGCCAGCGCCGCTGCCGGGTCGCCGAACCCGTTGAGCAGGATGTTGGCGCCGGCGCGGGCCAGCACCTGGGCAATGCCCAGGCCGATACCGCTGGTGGAACCGGTGACGAGTGCAGTCTTGCCTTTGAGGGTCATGCAAATGCTCCTTATTGGGCTGCGCTGTCGCGCAGAGATCAAAGCCTGCGAGTGCGCCGCATACCCTGTGGGAGCGGCTTTAGCCGCGAAGCAAGCGACGCGGTGTATGGCACCGGCTTCGCCGGTGTTCGCGGCTGAAGCCGCTCCCACAGGGGGCTGCCAAATCAATCGGTTAGTGTTTTTCTACCGCCTCGGATCAAACGCCTCGCGCAGGGCATCGCCGATAAACACCAGCAACGACAAAATCACTGCCAGCGCGAAGAATGCAGTAAAGCCCAGCCAAGGGGCTTCCAGGTGCTGTTTGCCCTGGGTTACCAGTTCGCCCAGCGAAGCACTGCCGGCCGGCATGCCAAAGCCCAGGAAGTCCAGCGCAGTCAGCGTCGTAATTGCCCCAGTCAACATGAAGGGCACATAGGTCAGCGTGGCGTTCATCGCATTGGGCAGGATGTGCCGGAACATCACCTGACTGTCCGGCAGGCCCAGAGCCCGGGCAGCTTTCACATATTCCAGGTTGCGCCCACGAAGGAATTCGGCGCGCACCACATCGACCAAGGTCAACCACGAAAACAGCGCCATGATCCCCAGCAGCCACCAGAAGTCCGGCTCGACGAAGCCGCTGAGGATGATCAGCAGGTACAGCACTGGCAACCCCGACCACACCTCCAGCACGCGTTGCCCCAGCAGGTCGACCCAACCGCCGTGATAACCCTGCAGGGCGCCGGCCGCCACGCCGACCAGCACGCTGACCACGGTCAGGGCAAAGGCGAACAGCAGCGATATCCGCGTGCCGTACAGTACCCGCGCAAGCACATCGCGACCTTGGTCATCGGTGCCCAGCCAGTTGCTGCTGCTCGGCGGGCTGGGGGTGGGGACCTGCAGATCGTAGTTGGGCGTATCGGCGCTGAACGGGATCGGCGCGAACAGCATCCAGCCACCCTGGCCCTCGATCAGCTGGTGCACATAGGCGCTGCGATAGTCTGGCTGGAACGGCAGCTGGCCGCCGAACTGCTGCTCGCTGTAGCGCTTGAGCGCGGGCACGTACAGCTCGCCCTTGTAGCCCAGCAGCAGGGGCTTGTCATTGGCCACGAGCTCGGCGCCGAGGCTGAGCAGCAACAGGCCGGCGAACAGCCACAGCGACACCCAGCCGCGGCGGTTGCGGCGAAAACGTTGCAGGCGGCGACGCGAGACGGGCGAGAGCATCAGTGCGCCCTCGCGTCGAAGTCGATACGCGGGTCGAGCAGGGTATACGACAGATCGCCGATCAGGCGGATCAGCAAGCCCGCCAAGGTGAAGATGAACAACGTGCCGAACACCACCGGGTAGTCCCGCGACACCGCCGCCTCGTAGCTCAAGCGCCCCAGGCCATCGAGGGAGAAGATCACCTCAATCAGTAACGAACCTGCGAAAAACACCGTGATCAGCGCCTGGGGCAACCCCGCCAGGACCAACAGCATGGCGTTGCGCAGCACATGCCCGTACAGCACACGCCGCTCGCTCAGCCCCTTGGCCCGGGCCGTGACCACGTACTGGCGAGAGATTTCGTCGAGGAAGGCGTTCTTGGTCAACAACGTCAGCGTGGCAAAGCCGCCAATCACCAGCGCACCGACCGGCAGCACCAGGTGCCAGAAGTAATCGGCGACCTTGCCCAGCAGGCTGAGCTGGTCGAAGTTTTCCGACACCAGGCCGCGCACCGGGAACCAGTTCAGCGAAGTGCCGCCGGCGAACAGCACGATCAGCAACAGGGCGAACAGGAACGAGGGCAGGGCATAGCCGATCACGATCAGCGCGCTGCTCCAGGCATCGAAGCGGCTGCCGTGGCGCACGGCTTTGCGGATGCCCAGCGGGATCGACACCAGGTAGGTGATCAGCGTGGCCCAGAACCCCAGTGACAAGGTTACTGGCAGCTTGTCGAGGATCAGGTCTGTGACCTTGGCGCCCCGGAAGAAGCTCTGGCCGAAGTCCAGCCGCGCGTACTGGCCGAGCATCAGCCACAGGCGTTCAGGGGCCGATTTGTCGAAGCCGTACTGGCGTTTGATCTCCTCGATCAACTTCGGGTCCAGGCCACGGGTGGCGCGCGACTCGCCGTGCACCACCTCGGCACGGGCCCCCGGTGCGCTGCCGCCAATGCCCTGCAACCGAGCCACGGCCTGTTCCACCGGACCACCGGGGGCGGCCTGGACGATGGCGAAATTGACCAGCAGGATCGCCAGCAAGGTGGGGATGATCAGCAGCAGGCGCCGCAGGATATAGGCAGTCATGGCTTGGCCTTCTGGCGCTCGGCCATCTGTGCGTTGGTCAGCGCTTCGGGGCTGACTTCCCACCAGCCGTCCAGGCCTTCGTCATAGGCGGGCTGCACCTTGGGCAAGCCGAAGCGGTTCCACCACACCGTCGAGCTGCCCGGCGGGTAATAGTTGGGGATCCAGTAATAGTTCCACTGCAGTACCCGGTCCAGTGCATGGGCGTGGCGCAGCATGTCGGCTTGGGTGTCAGCGCGCACCAGGCCATCGATCAGGCTGTCCACCGCCGGGTCCTTAAGCACCATCAGGTTGTTCGAACCCGGGTCGTTGGCTGCTGCAGAGCCGAAGTAGTTGTACAGCTCGGCGCCGGGCGAAAGCGTGGTGGTGTAGCCGGTGACGATCATGTCGTAATCGCGGGCCATCACGCGGTTGATGTATTGGGCCGAGTCGACGTTGCGGATGTTCAATGTGATGCCGATCTGCGCCAGGTTGCGCTTCCACGGCAGCAGCAGGCGCTCGACGCCGGACTGGCCGTTGAGAAAGGTGAAGGTCAGCGGTTCGCCGGCGGCGTTCACCAGGCGATCGTCCTCAGGGTGCCAACCCGCTTGTTCGAGCAAGGCCAAGGCCTGCAGCTGTTGCTGGCGGATGATCCCCGAGCCGTCGGTCACTGGCGCTGTGAACACCTGGCTGAACACTTCGTCCGGCACCTTGCCGCGCAGGGGTTCGAGCAGTTGTAGCTCACTGGCATCCGGCAGCGCGCGCGCGGCCAATGGGGTGTTGGAGAACACACTCTGCTGGCGGATGTACATATTGCGCATCATCTGCCGGTTGCTCCACTCGAAGTCCCAGAGCATCGCCAGCGCCTGGCGCACGCGGCGGTCTTTGAACTGCGGCCGGTCGAGGTTGAACACGAAGCCCTGAGCGGTCTGTGGTTTGGCCGGGCCCAGGTGGGCGCGCTGCAGGCGGCCGTCGTCCAGTTGCGCACCGTTGTAGCCGAGGGTGAATGCCGTGGCGGAAAACTCGCGGTTATAGTCGTAGCCACCGCCCTTGAGCACCTGGCGCGCCACCTCGGTATCGCCGAAATACTCGATGCGGATACGGTCGAAGTTGAAACGGCCGCGGCTGACCGGCAGGTCCTTGGCCCACCAGTCGCGGTTGCGCTCGAAGGTGATGCTGCGCCCGTTGTCGATTCGCCCGATGCGGTAAGGGCCGCTGCCGACGGGCGTATCGAAACCGGCACCGTTGGCGAAGTCGCGGTTTTGCCAGTCATGTTCGGGCAACACCGGCAGGCTTGCGAGGTCCAGGGGCAGGGTCCGACCATGGGCTTGCTTGAAGTCGAAACGCACGCGCTGCGGGCCTTCCACCGTGACGCCAGTGACCTCGGCGAATAGCGTACGGTACTTGAGGCTGCCCTGGCTCATCAGCTTCTCGAAACTGAAGCGCACATCCTCGGCGCGCACAGGCTTGCCATCGGCAAAAGTAGCCTTGGGGTCGAGCTCGAAGCGCAGCCAGGCGTCTTGCGGGCCACGTTCCATGCGCCGGGCGATCAGGCCGTAGACGGTATAGGGCTCATCGAATGAGCGCACGGCAAGGGGCGCGTACAGCCAGCCATCGACCTCGCTGACGCCGGTGCCTTTGTCGATGTACGGCAGGATATGGTCGAACTGGCCGATCTCGATGGCCGAGCGGCGTAGTGTGCCGCCCTTGGGGGCGTCGGGGTAGGTGTAGTCGAAGTGGCGGAAGCTTTCAGCGTAGCGGGGAGCTTCGCCGTAGACGGTGAGGGCGTGGGTGGGCGCGGCTTGTATCGCAAAGCTCGAGCACACCAGTACAAGGCCCAGAAAAACCTGTGGGAGCGGGCTTGCCCGCGAATGCGGCGGCGAATTCACCATCGCATTCGCGGGCAAGCCCGCTCCCACTGGGATCACTACCGGTGACCTTGGCTTAGTCCTGACGGCTGGTCACTTCCAGCAGGTGGTAACCGAACTGGGTTTTCACTGGGCCTTGCACGGTGTTGAGCGGGGCGCTGAACACCACGGTGTCGAATTCCTTGACCATCTGGCCTGGGCCGAACGAACCCAGGTCACCGCCCTGGCGGCTGGAGGGGCAGGTGGAGTTGGCTTTGGCGATTTCAGCGAAGTCGGCACCGGCTTCGATCTGAGCTTTCAGCTCGTTGCATTTGTCTTCGCTGCTGACGAGGATGTGGCGGGCGGTGGCGCGTGCCATGGGTACTACTCCTTGGGTGAAAAGGGCAAGCCTAGCGCGTTGCTTGGCAAATGTCTCGCAAGGCTTGCCGCAGGTTCACTACAAGCGTGCCGCTGCCTCGCGCAGCAGGGTTTCGGTCGACTCCCAGCCCAGGCAGCCATCGGTTATGGACACGCCGTACTTCAGCGCGCCCTTACCCAGTGCCTGGCAGCCATCGAACAGGTGGCCTTCGAGCATCACCCCGACAATCGACGTATCGCCGGCCAGGCGCTGGGCCAGCACGTCCTCGAACACGGCCGGCTGACGCGCCGGGTCCTTGCCGCTGTTGGCATGGCTGCAATCAACCATGATCCGCGCCTGCAGGGCGGCCTTGGCCAGCCCTTGGCGGGCCTGGGCAATGCTAGTGGCATCGTAGTTCGGACCCTTGTGGCCGCCGCGCAGTACCAGGTGGGTGTCCGGGTTGCCCAGGGTCTCGATGATCGCCGGGTACCCTTGTGCATCCATGCCGAAGTGGCGGTGCGGGGCGGCGGCGCTGCGCATGGCGTCGCAGGCGATGGCGACACCGCCGTCGGTGCCGTTCTTGAAGCCGACCGGCAGCTCCAGGCCGCTGACCATCTCGCGGTGCACCTGCGATTCGGTGGTGCGCGCGCCGATTGCCGCCCAACCCAGCAGGTCATCGAAGTAGCCGGCGGCCATCGGCTGCAGCAGTTCGGTGGCGATTGGCAGGCCGCGTTCGATCATGTTCAGCATCAAGCCACGGGACAGGGCAATGCCGGCATGCATGTCGTCGCTGCCATCGAGGTGCGGGTCGTAGGCCAGGCCTTTCCAGCCCACCGTGGTGCGGGGTTTTTCCACGTAGGCGCGCATTACCAACAGCAGTTTGTCATCCACTTCGCGGCTGAGCGCCGCCAGGCGGTCGGCGTATTCCAGGGCCGAGCGTGGGTCGTGGATCGAGCATGGGCCTACGACGACCAGCAGGCGCGAATCGCGACCTTCGAGGATGGCGCGGATGGCCTGGCGTTGGGCCTGGACTTGCTGGGCGTGTTCGAGGGACAGCGGCATCTGCTGCTTGAGCAGGTGCGGGCTGGGCAGGCGGCGGCTGACGGTGGTGTTGGCCGCGTGCGGCTGGGTCAGGGGCAGAGCGAGGTTCGAGGCGTGCATGGCGTAGGTTCCCTGGGCGGACGGCGGGTTCTGGCCCGCGCGGTCGGCCGCTATCGTGGTGTTCGACTGTTCGTTGAATTCACATTGGCTGCAGCGTTGCCACCTTGGACGGACCGATCGGAGGCGGCAGGCTGGCCCGAACGGGATTGGCTAAATCGCCAGGCGTAGGTGCATGCGTAGTCATAAGTGGCGTAGTTCATGAAAGTGTCCTCAGTGTGATTCGGTAGTGTTCAAAAGCCTGAAAAGCAAAACCCCCGGTCGGGGAGCCGACCGGGGGTTTGAGTATTCTCATGTTCGGCGGCCCCTCGAAGGTGGGCGCCGTGTGGGTATCGGCGCCTAGTGGCTAAACCAATACCCAAAATACGAGCAGGTAAGTGCCTTGCAGCCGGCAACGGCCAGCACAGGGCGCAGGGTGCGACCGGTGTGGTTGGCGAGGTTGCGGGTGGCTTTCGGCATGTTGCTCTCCAGTGAATGAGCCCGAGCTTACTTCAGGTGATACACCGCGTTCAATGGATAAATGCTATCGCATCGATATTTGCACGAACTGGATAGCGCTCTGCAGCAGGCGGATATTAGCGCCCAGATGTGCCCCTTAACCTGAGCCGGTCTGAACAATAACAATGGAGACCCCGGCCATGTCCCTGGGATTCGACTACCTCAATGCCATGCTCGAGGACGACCGTGAAAAGGGCATCTACCGCTGCAAGCGCGAGATGTTCACCGACCCACGGCTGTTCGACCTGGAGATGAAGCACATCTTCGAGGGCAACTGGATCTACCTGGCCCACGAAAGCCAGATTCCCGAGAAAAACGACTTCCTCACCCTGACCATGGGGCGCCAGCCGATCTTCATCGCGCGCAACAAGGACGGTGAGCTCAATGCCTTCCTCAATGCCTGCAGCCACCGCGGCGCCATGCTCTGCCGGCACAAGCGCGGCAATCGCTCCAGCTACACCTGCCCATTCCACGGCTGGACCTTCAACAACAGCGGCAAGCTGCTCAAGGTCAAAGATCCGAGCAACGCCGGCTACCCCGACAGTTTCAACTGCGACGGCTCCCACGACCTGACCAGGGTCGCTCGTTTCGAGTCGTACCGCGGCTTCCTGTTCGGCAGCCTCAATGCCGACGTCAAGCCGTTGGTGGAGCACCTGGGTGAATCGGCGAAGATCATCGACATGATCGTCGACCAGTCGCCCGAGGGCCTGGAAGTGTTGCGCGGCGCCAGCTCGTACATCTACGAAGGCAACTGGAAGCTCACCGCCGAAAATGGCGCCGACGGCTACCACGTGAGCTCCGTGCACTGGAACTACGCCGCCACCCAGAACCAGCGCAAGCAGCGCGAAGCGGGTGACGAGATCAAGACCATGAGCGCCGGTGCCTGGGCCAAGCAGGGCGGCGGTTTCTATTCTTTCGACCACGGCCATTTGCTGCTGTGGACGCGCTGGGCCAACCCCGAGGACCGTCCGGCCTACGAGCGTCGTGACCAACTGGCCGCTGACCATGGCCAGGCCCGCGCCGACTGGATGATCGAGAACTCGCGCAACCTGTGCCTGTACCCCAACGTGTACCTGATGGACCAGTTCAGCTCGCAGATCCGCATCGCCCGGCCGATATCGGTGAACAAGACCGAAATCACCATCTATTGCATCGCCCCCAAGGGCGAGAGCGCCGAGGCCCGCGCCAGTCGTATTCGCCAGTATGAAGACTTCTTCAACGTCAGCGGCATGGCCACCCCGGATGATCTGGAAGAATTCCGCTCGTGCCAGACCGGCTACGGCGGTGGCACCGGCTGGAACGACATGTCCCGCGGTGCCGCGCACTGGGTCGAAGGCGCCGACGAAGCCGCCCGCGAAATCGAGCTCAAGCCGCTGCTGTCGGGCGTGCGCACCGAGGACGAAGGCCTGTTCGTGCTGCAGCACAAGTATTGGCAGGACACCATGCTCAAGGCGCTTGAAGGCGAACCGCAACTGATCCCCGTGGAGGCCGTGCAATGAACCTCCATGAAACCGTGCGCGATTTCCTCTACCGCGAGGCGCGCTACCTGGACGATGCCCACTGGGACCAGTGGCTGGAACTGTACGCCAGCGACGCGACCTTCTGGATGCCCTCGTGGGATGACGACGACCGCCTCACAGAAGACCCGCAAAGCGAGATCTCGCTGATCTGGTACGGCAACCGTGGCGGCCTTGAGGACCGGGTATTTCGCATCAAGACCGAGCGTTCCAGCGCGACCGTGCCTGACACCCGCACCTCGCACAACATCAGCAATATCGAGATCGTCGAACAAAGCGAGGGCCGCTGCCAGGTGCGCTTCAACTGGCACACCCTGAGCTTTCGCTACAAGACTACCGACAGCTACTTCGGCACGAGCTTCTACACCCTGGACTTACGCGGCGAACAGCCGTTGATCAAGGCCAAGAAGGTGGTGTTGAAAAACGACTACGTGCGTCAGGTCATCGACATCTACCACATTTGATTCGAGGTAACGCGAACTGCCCGGTGTGCCCCAAGAGCGCGCCGCGGCCAGCTTCGCCCGCGAGGTGCAACATGAGCTTCCAGATCGCGCTTAATTTCGAAGACGGGGTGACCCGCTTCATCGAGGCCAGCGGCCATGAAACCGTGGCCGACGCCGCCTACCGCCAAGGCATCAACATCCCGCTGGACTGCCGTGACGGCGCCTGCGGCACCTGCAAGTGCAAGGCCGAATCCGGGCGTTACGACCTGGGCGACAATTTCATCGAAGACGCCTTGAGCATCGATGAGATCGCCGAAGGCTATGTGCTGACCTGCCAGATGCGCGCCGAAAGCGACTGCGTGGTGCGCATCCCGGCGTCATCGCAAGTGTGCAAGACCGAGCAAGCCAGCTTCCAGGCCACCATCAGCGGCGTGCGCCAGCTGTCGGTCAGTACCATCGCCTTGTCGATCAAGGGCGAAGCGCTGAGCCGCCTGGTGTTCCTGCCGGGGCAGTACGTCAACCTCAGCGTGCCGGGCAGCGACCAGAGCCGCGCCTACTCCTTCAGTTCGCTGCAGAAGGATGGCGAGGTCAGCTTCCTGATTCGCAACGTGCCGGGCGGGCTGATGAGCAGCTTCCTCACCAGCCTCGCCAAGGCCGGCGACAGCATGAGCCTGGCCGGGCCGCTGGGCAGCTTCTACCTGAGGCCGATCCAGCGCCCCTTGCTGCTGCTGGCGGGCGGCACCGGCTTGGCGCCGTTCACCGCGATGCTGGAGAAGATTGCCGAGCAGGGCAGCGAGCACCCGCTGCACCTGATCTACGGGGTGACCAACGACTTCGACCTGGTCGAACTGGACCGCTTGCAGGCCCTGGCGGCGCGCATCGCCAATTTCACCTTCAGCGCCTGCGTGGCCAACCCCGACAGCCAGCACCCGCAGAAGGGCTACGTAACCCAGCACATCGAACCGTGCCACCTCAATGACGGCGATGTGGACGTGTACCTGTGCGGGCCGCCACCGATGGTCGAGGCAGTCAGCCAGTACCTCCGCGAGCAGGGCATCACCCCGGCGAATTTCTATTTCGAGAAGTTTGCGGCAGCGGCCGCCTGAGTGTCCTCGGGGCTGCCCAAGCATGGAGAAATACCGATGAATACAAGATTCCAAGGCAAAGTCGCCCTGGTCACCGGTGCTGCACAAGGCATCGGCCGAGGCGTGTGCTGGCGGCTCAAGGCCGAAGGCGCGCAGGTGGTGGCGGTGGACCGCTCCGAGCTGGTCCACGAGCTGGCCGGGGAGGGCATGCTGACCCTTATCGCCGACCTCGAGCAGCACAGCGACTGCGCCCGGGTCATGGCCACGGCGGTCGAAACGTTCGGCCGCATCGACATCCTGGTCAACAACGTCGGCGGCACTATCTGGGCCAAGCCGTTCGAGCACTACGAAGTCGAGCAGATCGAGGCCGAGGTGCGCCGCTCGCTATTCCCCACCCTGTGGTGCTGCCATGCCGCACTGCCGTACATGCTCGAACGCGGCAGCGGCGCCATCGTCAACGTTTCGTCCATCGCCACCCGCGGCGTCAATCGCGTGCCCTACGGCGCGGCCAAGGGCGGCGTCAATGCCCTGACCGCGTGCCTGGCCTTCGAAACCGCTGGCCGTGGCATCCGCGTCAACGCTACCGCACCCGGTGGCACCGAAGCGCCGCCTCGGCGGGTGCCTCGCAACGACGCCGCGCAGGGCGAGCAGGACAAGGTCTGGTACCAGCAGATCGTCGACCAGACCCTCGACAGCAGCCTGATGCACCGCTACGGCAGCATCGACGAGCAGGTCGGCGCGATTCTTTTCCTGGCCTCCGACGAGGCCTCCTACATCACCGGCGTGACCCTGCCGGTAGGGGGCGGTGACCTCGGCTGAGGCTCACCCTCCTGGCACGCTTCTCCTCCACAAAAACAACAAGAGCGACAGATGCCATGCGAACCCTTGACGTGCACCCGATCATCGATAACGCCCGCTTTAGCGCCTTCCACTGGAGGGTCATGGCCCTGTGCGGCTTGCTGCTGATCTTCGACGGCTACGACTTGTTCATCTATGGCGTGGTGCTGCCGGTGATCATGAAAGAGTGGGCCCTGACGCCCTTGCAGGCCGGCGCCCTGGGCAGCTATGCGCTGTTCGGCATGATGTTCGGTGCCCTGGCCTTCGGCAGCCTGGCTGACCGTATCGGGCGCAAGAAAGGGATCGCCATCTGTTTTGCCTTGTTCTCGGGGGCGACCATTCTTAACGGGTTCGCCAGCAGCCCGAGCGAATTCGGCATCTACCGCTTCATCGCCGGCCTCGGCTGCGGCGGCCTGATGCCGAACGCCGTGGCGCTGATGAACGAATACGCGCCCAAGCGCTTGCGCAGCACGCTGGTGGCAATCATGTTCAGCGGCTATTCGCTGGGCGGCATGCTGTCGGCAGGCGTGGGCATCTTCATGCTGCCGCGCTTTGGCTGGGAGTCGATGTTCTTCGCCGCTGCCGTACCGCTGCTGCTGTTGCCGGTGATTTTCCATTACCTGCCGGAATCCATCGGCTTTCTTGTACGCCAGGGCCGGACCGATGAGGCGCGCACGCTGCTCCAACGCGTTGATCCAACCTGCGATATCCAGCCGGATGACACCCTGGAGTTCACTGTGGGAGCGGGCTTGCCCCGCGAAAGGGCCGGCACATTCAGTGCCGTCCTCGACCTGTTCCGCAACGGCCTGGCCACCCGCACCCTGGCCCTGTGGCTGGCGTTCTTCTGCTGCCTGCTGATGGTCTACGCGCTCAGCAGCTGGCTGCCGAAACTGATGGCCAACGCAGGCTACAGCCTGGGTTCGAGCCTGTCGTTCCTGCTGGCGCTGAACTTCGGTGGCATGGCCGGTGCGATTCTCGGCGGCTGGCTGGGCGACCGCTACAACCTGGTCAAGGTCAAGGTGGCGTTCTTCCTGGCGGCAGCGCTGTCGATCAGCCTGTTGGGCGTCAATAGCCCGATGCCGGTGCTGTACCTGCTGATCTTCATCGCCGGGGCCAGCACCATCGGCACGCAAATCCTCCTGTATGCCGGCGCTGCCCAGTTGTACGGCCTGTCGGTGCGTTCCACCGGCCTTGGCTGGGCCTCGGGCATCGGCCGCAATGGCGCCATCGTCGGCCCGCTGCTGGGTGGCGCACTGATGGGCATCAACCTGCCGCTGCAACTCAATTTCATCGCCTTCGCCATCCCTGGCGCGATCGCCGCACTGGCCATGGCCGTGCACCTGGCCAGCGGCCGGCGTCACAGCCTGGCGGCGACGGCCTGACCTACCTACTGACTGAACTGGAGCCCTTGCATGACAAGCCCGACCATTGAACGGCTGGAGGCGCTGATCGTCGACCTGCCGACCATCCGCCCACACCAGCTGGCCATGCACACGATGCAGCAGCAGACCCTGGTGGTACTGCGCCTGCGCTGCAGCGATGGTGTCGAAGGCATCGGCGAAGCCACTACCATCGGCGGCCTGGCCTACGGCTACGAAAGCCCCGAAAGCATCAAGGCCAATATCGACGCGCACCTGGCACCGGCACTGATCGGCATGGCCGCCGACAACATCAACGCCGCCATGCTCAAGCTCGACAAGCTGGCCAAGGGCAACACCTTTGCCAAGTCCGGCATCGAGAGCGCCTTGCTCGACGCTCAGGGCAAGCGCCTGGGCCTGCCGGTCAGCGAACTGCTCGGTGGGCGCGTGCGTGACAGCCTGGAAGTGGCCTGGACCCTGGCCAGCGGCGATACCGCGCGCGACATCGCTGAAGCCCAGCACATGCTGGAAATCCGCCGCCACCGGGTGTTCAAGCTGAAGATCGGCGCCAATCCGGTCGAGCAGGACCTCAAGCACGTGGTCGCGATCAAGCATGAACTGGGCGAGCGCGCCAGCGTGCGCGTCGATGTCAACCAGTACTGGGACGAGTCCCAGGCCATCCGCGCCTGCCAGGTGCTGGGCGCCAACGGCATCGAACTGATCGAACAGCCGATCTCGCGCATCAACCGCAGCGGGCAGATACGCCTGAACCAACGCAGCCCGGCGCCGATCATGGCCGACGAGTCCATCGAAAGCGTCGAGGACGCCTTCAGCCTGGCCGCCGACGGCGCTGCCAGCATCTTCGCCCTGAAGATCGCCAAGAACGGCGGCCCGCGCGCCGTGCTGCGCACCGCGCAGATCGCCGAGGCCGCCGGCATCGCCCTGTACGGCGGGACCATGCTTGAAGGTTCGATCGGCACCCTGGCCTCGGCACATGCGTTTCTTACCCTGCGCCAGCTGACCTGGGGCACCGAGCTGTTCGGCCCGCTGCTGCTGACCGAAGAGATCGTCAACGAGCCGCCGCAGTACCACGACTTCCAGCTGCACGTGCCACGCACCCCGGGCCTGGGCTTGACCCTGAACGAAGCCCAGCTCGCACGCTTCGCCCGCCGCTGAAGGTACGCACACATACATACCCCCTGTGGGAGCGGGCTTGCCCGCGAAGAATACGACGCGGTGGATGGCACCGGCTGCGCCGGTGTTCGCGGGCAAGCCCGCTCCCACAGAGATCGCGCAAGCTCTCATACACACAAGGAGATCCCCATGCTGTTCCACGTGAAGATGACCGTAAAACTGCCGCTCGACATGGACCCGGCCAAGGCCACGCAACTGAAGGCCGACGAAAAGGAACTGGCCCAGCGCCTGCAGCGCGAGGGCACCTGGCGCCACCTGTGGCGCATCGCCGGGCACTACGCCAACTACAGCGTGTTCGACGTGCCCAGCGTCGAGGCGCTGCACGACACGCTGATGCAGCTGCCGCTGTTCCCGTACATGGACATCGAGGTCGACGGCCTCTGCCGCCACCCGTCGTCCGTCCACGCCGACGATCGCTGAGCCAAGCCTTCTGCACAAGAACAAGATGAGGTAACCCCCATGACCGTGAAAATTTCCCACACTGCCGAAGCCCGGAAGTTCTTCGAAGAAGCCGCAGGCTTCGGTAATGACGAAGGCAGCCCGCGCCTCAAACGCATCATCCAGCGCGTGCTGCAGGACACCGCCCGCCTGATCGAAGACCTGGAGATCAGCGAGGACGAGTTCTGGCATGCCGTCGATTACCTCAACCGCCTGGGCGGGCGCGGCGAGGCCGGGCTGCTGGTGGCGGGTCTGGGCATCGAGCATTTCCTCGACTTGCTGCAGGACGCCAAGGATGCTGAAGCCGGCCTCAGCGGCGGCACCCCACGCACCATCGAAGGCCCGCTGTACGTCGCCGGTGCCCCCATCGCCCAGGGCGAAGTGCGCATGGACGATGGCAGTGAAGAGGGCGTGGCCACGCTCATGTTGCTCGAAGGCCAGGTACTCGACCCCCAGGGCCAGCCGCTGGCCGGTGCCACGGTCGACCTGTGGCACGCCAACACCCGTGGCACCTATTCGTTCTTCGATCAGAGCCAGTCCGAGTACAACCTGCGCCGGCGCATCGTCACCGATGCCCAAGGCCGCTACCGCGCCCGCACCATCGTGCCATCAGGCTACGGTTGCGATCCGCAGGGGCCGACCCAGCAATGCCTGGACCTGCTCGGCCGCCACGGCCAGCGCCCGGCGCATGTGCATTTCTTCATTTCGGCGCCAGGCCATCGGCACCTGACCACGCAGATCAACCTGTCCGGGGATAAGTACCTGTGGGACGACTTCGCCTATGCCACGCGCGATGGACTAGTGGGAGAGGTGGTGTTCCACGAGGGTAGCGAGCGGCGATATGCCGAGCTGAAGTTCGACTTCCAGCTGCAGAAGGCGCAGGAAGGTGCGGACGAGCAGCGCAGCGGGCGGCCTCGGGCATTGCAGGAGGCCTGATCATTCGCGGTGACCTTTTCGCGGGGCAAGCCCGCTCCCACAGTTACTGCACAAGGTCAGAGACCTGTGGCGATCCTGTGGGAGCGGGCTTACCCCGCGAAGAGGGCCACACAGAACAAGAGCCGACCTTGAATTCGGCCCAGCCTTGCGAGAGCCGCCATGAAAACCCTGATCAAGGACTGCTCCCTGTCCGCCATCGTCGCCGGCTGCATCGCGACGATGATTTCCTACGCCGGCCCACTGGTGATCATCTTCCACGCCGCCGAGGCCGCCGGCCTGTCCCACGGCTTGCTGTCCTCCTGGGTCTGGGCGATCTCCATGGGCAGCGCCGTGCTCGGCGGGTTGCTCAGCCTGCGCTACCGGGTGCCGGTGGTGATCGCCTGGTCGATTCCGGGTTCGGCGCTGCTGGTCACAGCGTTGCCCCAGCTTGGCCTGGAGCAGGCGGTGGGTGCGTACCTGATGGCGAATACAGTCCTGCTGCTGATCGGTATCAGCGGGGCCTTCGACCGCATCATCGCGCGCCTGCCGGGTTCGATCGCAGCGGGGATGCAAGCCGGCATCCTGTTCAGTTTCGGTACCGAGGTGTTTCGCGCGTTGCCGGTGCAGCCGGTGCTGGTGCTGGCGATGTTCGTCACTTACGTGCTGATGCGCAGGTTGCAGCCGCGCTATGCGGTGGCAGCGGTGCTTTGTGTGGGCGCTTTGGTGACGGTCGCCAGCGGGGCGTTGCGTAGCGAGGCGCTGGTACTGGAACTGGCCTCGCCCCAATGGATCACCCCGCAGTTCAGCCTGGCGGCGCTGTTCAGCCTGGCGCTGCCGATGGTGCTGGTGGCGCTGACGGGGCAGTTCATGCCAGGCATGGCGGTGCTGCGCAATGCCGGTTTCGCCATTCCCGCCAGCCCGTTGATCAGTGCCAGCGCCATCGGCGGCGCCTTGCTGGCGCCCTTCGGTTGCCACGGTCTGAATCTTGCGGCCGTGACCGCCAGCCTGTGCACCGGCCACGAAGCCCATGCCAATCCGCGTCGGCGCTACGTCGCGGCCGTGGCGGGCAGTGCGCTGTACCTGGTGCTGGGCATCGCCGGTGCGACGCTGATGTCGCTGTTCGCCGCCTTTCCCGCCGCGCTGATCGCCGCTTTGGCCGGGCTGGCCCTGTATGGCGCGATCAGCGAGGCATTGGCCCGCAGCCTGGCTGAGCCAACGGAGCGCGATGCAGGACTGTTCACCTTCCTGGTCACCGCTTCGGGGGTGTCCTTTCTTGGCCTGTCGGCAGCGTTCTGGGGCCTGCTGTTTGGTCTGCTGGCACATGCTCTGCTGAGCCTGCGCCGGCCACAACCCCGGGAGGCCCTGCGTCGCGCACCCTGAAAACCCGTGTTCCCCGCGCTTTTTCCATAACAACAAGATCAAGAGAGCTTCGGAATGAACCACACCCCTTGCGTCGCCATTGGGCTGAGCCTGCTCAGCCAACCGCTACTGGCTGCCGAAGGCGGCTTCTTCGAGGATGCCAAAGCCAGCCTCAGTGCCCGCAACTATTACTTCAGCCGCGACTATGCCGACATCGTCGGTGCCAATCAGCATTCAAAGGCCGAGGAGTGGGCTCAGGGCTTCATCCTCGACTTCAAGTCCGGCTACACGCCTGGGACCGTTGGCTTTGGCGTGGATGCACTGGGCTTGCTCGGCATCAAGCTCGACAGCAGCCCGGACCGGGTCAATACCGGCCTGCTGCCGGTGCAAGGCGATGGCCGCGCCGCTGACGATTACAGCCGCCTGGCAGCGACTTTCAAGGCCCGGCTATCGAAGACCGAACTGCGCGTCGGCGAGTTGCAACCCAACCTGCCGGTGCTGACCTTCAGTGACATCCGCCTGTTGCCGCCGACTTACCAGGGCGTGAGCCTGAATTCGGCCGAGCTGGACGGCCTGACGCTGCAGGCCGGGCATCTCAGGTCCACGCACCTGCGCAACGAAGGCGGCGACGGCAAGATGAACGCCATGCTCGGCCATGTACCTCAGCGCCAGGCCGAGAGCGATGGTTTCAACTATGCCGGTGGCGACTATGCGTTCAACGCCAACCAGAGCAGTGTCAGCCTCTGGTACGGACAATTGGAAGATATCTACGAACAAGGCTTCGTCGGCCTCAAACACAGCAAACCGCTGGGGGACTGGCTGCTCAGTGCCAACCTTGGCTACTTCACCGCCCGTGAAGACGGCGATGCGTTGCTGGGCAGCATCGACAACCAGGCGTTCTTCTCGCAGCTCACGGCCAGGCACGGTGGGCACAGTTTCCATGTCGGCTACCAGGGAATCTATGGCGACAGCCCGTTCCCAAGGGTGTTCGCCAATATCTCGCCATTGGGCAACGAGGTGCCCACCTATGAGTTTGCCTACACCGACGAGCGTTCCTATCAGCTGCGTTATGACTACAACTTCGCGGCCATGGGTATTCCGGGGCTGACGGCGACAGTGCGCTACATCACGGGTAACAACGTCGATACCGGTCAGGGATTCGAGGGTAAGGATCGAGAGCGAGACATCGACCTTGGGTACGCGGTGCAGAGTGGGGTGCTCAAGGGGCTTGGCATCAGGGTGAGGAATGCCATGGCGCGTTCCAATTACCGCAGTGACATCGATGAGAACCGACTGATTCTGGTGTATACCTGGCAGCTGTTCTGAGGTCGCTGCCACGCGTTGTCACACAGCAGTATTTGCACCTTGAAGCGTTCGAGGGTTAGGTTTGCGCCATTGCCCATTCAGGAAGCCTTACCTTGGACTCCATCACCCAAGCCGTACTCGGCGCCGCTCTGCAGGGCACGGTGCTCGGCCGTATCCAGGGCCGTCGCTCGCTCATCTACGGAGCGCTGCTGGGCACCGTACCGGACCTTGACGTGGTCATCCGCTACACCGACCCGGTGTCGCAGATGACCTATCACCGGGGTTTCTCGCACTCCATCTTCGTCCTGACCGGCCTGGCGCTGCTGCTCGCCTGGCTGGTCAACTGGCTTGGCCGCAAGCGCTGGCCCGACAAGGGATACAGCCTGTCGAGGGTGTTCCTGGCGTTCTGGCTGGTACTGGTCACCCACCCAATTCTCGATTCATTCACGGTCTATGGCACGCAACTGTTCTGGCCGTTGCAATTCACGCCGCAGAGTTGGGCCTCGGTGTTCATCATCGACCCGGTGTACACCATGCCGCTGCTGGGCGCCGTGCTATACGGCGCTTTCAGGGGCATCAGCGGCAGGGCGCTGCGTTTGTTAAGCTTGGCACTGGTGTTCAGCACGGCCTACCTGGGCTTTGGCCTGGCTGGGCGCATGGCCGCCGAGCAGCGAATGCAGGCTGCATTGGACCAGCAGGGCATCGTTGTCAGCCACGTGCGCGCCGTCCCCATCGCGTTCAACAGCCTGGTCTGGCGGGTGCTGGCCAAGACCCCGGACGGCGACTACTACGAAGGCGTCAGCAGCGCGTTCGACCACGATCCACCGGAGATGCAGCGCCTGGCGCTGAACCTGCACCTCGCCGACGCGCTTGCCGATGCGCCGCTGCTGCAGCGCCTGCGCTGGTTTACCGATGACTGGCTGCGCTATGACGAGGTGGACGGCGCGCTGGTGGTTACCGACCTGCGCATGGGCATTCCCGGTAACTACACCTTCCGCTTCAACATGGCTCACCGCGATGCGCAGGGGCATTGGGTTGCCCACACCCCAACCGCGTGGCGGGGCGCAGGAGTCGGCTCGATGTTCAACCGCCACGACCTGGCGTTGATCTGGCGGCGCATCCTTGATCAGCAACCGCCGCTGCCGTTGGCTGCGTGGACCAGCAAATACCTGGGCCAAGCCGCCGTGCCTGGACGTTGAGCGATGCGTTCGGCGGGGCTCGACCTGGTCAAGTGGACAGCGATCGTGACCATGGTCGCCGACCATCTGCGTTATCTCTGGCCGGCCGCCGATGGTTTGTTCATTGTCGGCCGGCTGGCGTTCCCGCTGTTCTGCCTGGCCATCGCGGTGAATGTCGGGCGCAGCCCGGCGGGTAGCCTGTTCACCCGTGGCAACCTGCGCTACCTGGGCTGGATGCTGGCCTTCGCGGTGCTGTCCGAAGGGCCTTATCGCTGGCTGGACCCTGCCACACAGACCCTCAGCGTGATCCCCACGCTGACCTTGGGGTTGCTGGTGGCCTGGGGCGTGCGGCACCCGCAACTGACGGCACGATTGATCGGGCTTGGTGCTGTACTGACCGCGACCGTGTTCAGTGCGCAGCTGATGTATGGCTTACCCGGCGCGCTGCTGCCTGCGGCGTGGGTCATGGCACGCAGCCACGGCGGTGCCGCCTGGCTGCTACCCTGCCTGGTGGCCGTGGCCGGCAACCTGACCAACAGCTGGTTGCTCGGGCACCTGATGGCGCCGTTTACACTGCTGACCCTGGCTGCCGCCACACTGGCCATCCCTGTCGGTTGCCGGCTGTTGCGCTGCGATCATCGAGCGGTGCCGGCGGTGGGCCGTTGGGGCTATCTGTTCTACCCGCTGCACCTGCTGGTCCTCAAAGGGTTGCAAGGGCTGCTGTAGCCGTGCCCTTGCAATACGCCGAAACGCACCCATCTAAGCGGGTCTTCACTCTGCGCAGGAGCCTGCCATGGAACCCAACCGCTTCGGCGACATCGCGGCCTTCGTCAGTGCCGCCAAAGCCGGCAGCTTCACTGCAGCAGCGGCAAGCCTGGGGCTGACGCGCTCGGCCGTGGGCAAGAGCATCGCCCGGCTGGAAGCGCGCATGGCGGTGCGCCTGCTCAACCGCACCACGCGCAAGTTGAGCCTGACCGACGAAGGCCTGGTGGCCTTCGAGCGCTGGCGGCAGATTCTCGATGATCTGGACGAGGTGGAAAGCACCATGGCCCAGCGGCGCGGCAAACCCACCGGCACGCTGCGCCTGACTGCGCCACTGTCGCTGGGCCAGCGCCATGTGCGGCCGATTCTCGATGCCTACCTCAAACAATGGCCAGAACTGCGTGCCGACATCCGCTTTACCGACCGCTTCGTCGACCTGGTCGAGGAGGGCGTGGACATCGCCGTGCGCATAGGCGCGCCCAAGGAGGATTCGCAGTTGCTCACCCGCACGGTGGGCTGGCAGCAATTTGTCACCTGCGCCTCGCCGGACTACTTGAGCCAGCACGGGGTACCGCAGGTGCCAGCGGACCTCTACGGGCATGACAAGATTGCCTTTCTGGCTGGCGAAAAGACGATGCCCTGGCGCTTTCGCACGGCCGAAGGCCTGCACCTCTGCGAGGAACCTGGGCGCCTGAACATCGACAGTTCCGAAGCGATGCTCGACGGCGCGCGGGCGGGTTTTGGGCTGATTCACCTGCCCACTTACATCACCGCTGACGACCTGCGCGCAGGCACCCTGGTGGAAGTGCTGCACGCCTACCGGCCACCGGCGGACCCGATCCGCGTGGTCTATCCGAGCAAGCGCCACCTGTCCCCGCGAGTGCGCGGTTTCATCGATCTGTTGGTGGCAAGTTGGGAGCAGGGCGTGCCATGGGAGCGGTGATTGGGGATTATCAGGCCCGAATGTAGGGCCTGAATCTGGGTTTACCCCTTGCACCACAGGCGGGACACTGACGTCACTGATAATCCCACTGGAGACCCCATGACTGCCTTGTCCGTACTGGATCTGGTCATGATCGGCGAAGGCAAGACCTTTGCCGACGCAATCGAAGAATCCCGCCAATTGGCGCGCCATGTCGAGCAACACGGCTACAGCCGTTACTGGATCGCCGAGCACCACGACATGCCCGGCATCGGCTCGGCCGCCACCTCGCTGGTCATCAACGAAATCGCCAATGCCACCCGACACATCCGCGTCGGTGCCGGTGGCATCATGTTGCCCAACCATGCGCCGCTGGTGGTTGCCGAGCAGTTCGGCACCCTCGATACCCTGCACCCGGGCCGCATCGACCTGGGCCTGGGGCGCGCCCCCGGCACTTCGGGGCCTACCGTGCGAGCCTTGCGCGGTGCCACCCCGGAGCGCGATTTTGCCCAGGACATCGCCGAACTGCGCGACTACCTCGCCGACAACGGCAAACGCCAGGTGCGAGGCGTACCGGGCACGCATGAAGTGCCGGTGTGGATTCTCGGCTCAAGCCTGTTCGGCGCCGACCTGGCGGCCAAGCTGGGCCTGCCCTATGCCTTCGCCTCGCACTTCGCCCCGCGCTACCTGCTGCAGGCCATCGCCCATTACCGGGCGAATTTCCAGCCGTCGGCTCAGCTGGCCAAGCCGTATGTGATGGTGGGGGTGAACCTGTTCGCCGCCGCCAGCGATGCCGAAGCCGATTACCACGCCAGCTCCCATCGCCAGTGGATGCTGGACCTGCACGTCGGGCGTTTTGGCCTGTTGCCCAAACCGCAGGAAGGTTATGTCGAAAGCCTGCCAGCCCATGAGCGCGCGGTGCTTGAGCAAGTGATGGCTTGCACCATCGCCGGTGGGCCTGAGCGGGTGAGGGCGGGGATGCGCACGCTGATCGAGCAGACACAGGCCGATGAACTGATGATCGATTGCCGCATTCACGATCCGCTGGCGCGTTTGCGCTCCCATGCGTATGCGGCGCAGGCCTTGAGCGCGCTAGGTTGAAAGGGACGGTACGCGGTTGGCTCCGGGGCTGAGTAAATTGCCAGTGGCGGCTTTTCATTGAATGGTCGACACTGGTACGGACCGGGGCTGGTCAAACGACTGGATACCCGTCATGTTCAATCAATGCAACACGCAGATAGCGATCGAGGATTCAGCGCATGGCCGAAAGACAGAAAGGAACTGTTAAATGGTTCAACGATGAAAAAGGCTTCGGTTTCATTACCCCGGCTGGGGGTGGTGATGACCTGTTCGTTCATTTCAAGGCAATCGAGTCGGATGGTTTCAAGTCTTTGAAAGAAGGCCAGGCCGTCAGCTTCGTTGCCGAAAAAGGGCAGAAAGGCATGCAAGCTGCACAAGTACGTCCCGAGTAAGTCGGACGTCAATGAAACGGGGCCCTAAGGGGCCCCGTTTCATTTCTGCCGTATCGCCACCTCAGGCCGTCTTCAGGAACGGGTAATCCGTATAGCCTTCAGACCCGTTGGCATAGTCGAACTGTGCCCGGTGCTCGTTCAGCGGGGCGTCCGTCTGCAACCGCTCCACCAGGTCCGGGTTGGCAATGAAGCTGCGGCCGAACGCGGCGGCATCGATCATCCCGCGCTCTATCAAATCTTCAGCCTTCTCTGCCGTGTACGCGCCTGCCGCCACGATCACACCTGGGTAAGCCGCCCGGATTGCCTCACGGAACTCGTAACGCAGCGGCTTGCCACCGGCCCAGTCCGGTTCCGAAAGATGCAGGTAGGCAAGGTTGCGCTTGGCCAGCTGCTCGATCAGGTACAACCCTGCAGCCTCCTGATCCTCGCCATTGTCCACACCGTTGAAGCCGCCCAGCGGGAAGATGCGGATACCCACACGGTCAGCGCTCCAGCTGGCAATCGCGGCATCCACGGCTTCCAACACGATGCGTGCGCGGTTTTCGACACTGCCGCCATAGCGGTCTTCACGCTGGTTGGCGCTCGGGGTGAGGAATTGGTGCAGCAGGTAACCGTGGGCGGCGTGCAGTTCGATGAAATCGAAATCGGCCTCGCGGGCATTGACGGCTGCCTGGCCGAAATCGGCGACGATGCCGGCGATTTCCTCTTCACTCAAAGCGCGCGGTGCAGAGGTCTCGGTACGTATCAGGTTGCCGTGCTCATCCCGTAGCGTGGTGCAGGCACCGGCGGGCAGGGCGGACGGCGCGACCGGCGCTTCGCCACCCGGTTGCAGCGAAGTGTGGGATATCCGGCCGGTGTGCCAGACCTGCACGGCGCTGTGGCCGCCAGCAGCGTGGATGCCCTCGTTGACCAGGCGCCAGGCAGCCATCTGCTCGGCACTGTGAATGCCGGGTGAGCCCGAGTATCCCTTGGCCTGGAAGGAAATCTGCGTAGCTTCGGTGATGATCAGCCCGGCGCTGGCGCGTTGGGCGTAGTACTCGGCCATCATCGGCGTGGGAACATCGCCCGGCTCCAGGCTGCGCAGGCGGGTGAGGGGGGCCATGAACACCCGGTTGGGCAGTGTCAGTGGGCCGATCTGCAGGGGTTGGAAGAGTTTCATTGCCGCTCCAAAGGTGAAAAACCAATGGCGCGCACGATACTAGGATGATTGGGGAATGGGGGGACCGGTACCCCGGCGGTGGGCTCCCCAATGAACTGGATGGGTTGAGTCAACGCTCAGCCGATCAGCTTGAGTGCCTCATCCACGCTCAACGGCCGCTTCATCCGCTGCGACAATTGCGCCATGGCATCCGAGTAGCCTTTGGCAATCACCGCTTCGACCTGCTCGCCGACACACTGCAAGGCAATGAAATCGCCTTGCTCCGGCTGCCCGACGAATTCGATGCGATCCCAAGTGTGCGCATGCCCCAGCACTTCGTAAGTGCGGCCATGCTGATAGGTCCAGAAAAACGGCACATCCGCGTACCGGCGCTGCTCGCCGAGCATATTGGCCGCAGCGATCACGCCGTGCTGCTGGGCCAGGCGCCAGTGTTCGATGCGCATCGGGCGGCCGGCGAGCGGAAAGGTGGCGATATCGCCGGCGGCCCACAGCTGCTCGCCGGCATGCAGTTCGGCGTCGACTGGCAGGGAACGGTCTTCAGCCAACGGTACACCCTGCACGAACGCGGTGGCCGGGGAGACCCCAGTGCCGAGCAGCACCAACGGCGTCGCCAGCCTTTCGCCATTCGCCAGCAGCACGGCTTCGACCCGCTCCTCACCGATAAACCGTTCAACCTCGGTGGGGCCATGGAAGACCACGCCCTTGCGCTCATGCAGCTCGCGAATGCTACGCCCGATACGCTCCCCCAGTTGCTTGCTCAAAGGGATTTTGTGGCGGCTCACGACGTGCACGTGAGCACCATATTTGCGCAAGGCCGAGGCCGCCTCCAGGCCGATGAAACCGTCGCCAACGATCACCACCGGCTGCCCCGGCTCGACAGCATCGAGCAGACGCGCGGCGTCCTCGCGTGAACGCAGCGTGACGATGCCAGCCAGGTCGACACCGGGCAGGTCGGGGCGCTGTGGCTTGCCGCCGGTGGCCAGCAACGCGGCGTCATAATCGATGCGCTTGCCGTCGGCCAGGCTGATCTGGCGCTTTTTCACGTCCAGTGCACGCACTTTGCCAAAGCACCGCTCCAGTTGGCCCTTGCGCAACTGGTCTGCCTCCAGCAGCGCCGGCACTTCGTCCGCTGGCATCTCTCCAGAAATGACGAACTTGCTCAGCGCGGTCCGGTCGTAGGCGGGCTGGCGCTCCTGGTCGATCCACACCAGACGCCCGCCAAAACCATGCGCCAGCAGCGTGGAGACCGCCGCCGAGCCTGCGGCACCTGCACCGATGACGACGAAGCAGCGGGCGTCGCTATGGCGCGGCGGTTCGGCGTGTGCAAGGGGCTGATCATCAACCCAGATTTCGCCGTCCTTGACAGTTGTCGCATAGCGGCGCAAGTCAGCAAGCGCTGGCGGTTCGCACACCGCGCCTTCGTCGACGGCAAACGCGGCCTTGTGCCACGGACAGACCAGCAGACCGTTGCAGATCACGCCCTCGTCCAATGGCGCGCCAGCATGCGGGCAATTGGCCTGGTAAGCGTGGACCCGGTCGCCCTGGCGAATCAGGATCACTTCTTCGTTGCCGGCCTGTACGCGCAGGGGGTGTTTGGGGTCGAGCTGCTCTAGGCGGGCCACGGCGTGCTGGGTCATGGGGTTTCTCCAAAGGGGCCTTTGGAATCATTTGACGCCTGCGTCGCGGGGGTGATGCGTCGAACTGACGATCGGAGCGGCGTTACTCGCTGGCATTCAGCAACGGCTGGAACTCCTGCAGCAGCCAGTCGCGCAGGCGTCGACAGCTGGAGTCGTGTTCCTTGTCTTCATTGAAGGCCAGGAAGTGGAAGGTGTCCTTCAGTACCAGCTGCTGCTCCACCGGCCGCACCAGCAAACCCTGGGCAACCAGTGGCGCCACCAGGTGGTGCCAGCCCAGCGCCACACCCTGGTTGCTCATGGCCAGTTGCACCAGCAGGTTGTAGTCGTTGGCATTGAAAAAGTGCGGTGCAGTGTTGGCCCGGGTTTTCAGGTCGACATCGTGAAAGGCCAGCCAGACATTCCAGTCGACGTGTTCGGCGACCTGGGAGCGGCCATAGGGGCTGAGGTTGAGCAACGAGCCATCACGGATGCCCTCCAGGGTGGCCAATTCCGGGTGCTGGGCCAGGTACTGCGGACCACACACCGGGTAGATCACGTCATGGTTAAGTGGGTGGCAGCTGTAGCCCGCCTGGATCTTGCCCAGTTTGGTGATGTAGATGTCCGGCCGCACCCCCGGCTCCATCGCCAGGAAGTTCTGCGTGGTCACCAAGTTGATGTCGATGTCCGGGTTTTCTTCGAAGAACTTCGGCATTCGTGGGCCCATCCACAGCGCAGCGAAGGCCGGCGAGCAGCACAGCGTGACCACATGCTTGGTGTTGGTGTTGCTGCGAATGCGCTCGGCCGCCTGGCTGATATTGACGAACGATAACTGCACGGCATCGAAGAAGATCGAACCGGCCACCGTCAGCTCCACGGCGCGGCCTACCCGGTCGAACAGCTCGGCCCCCAAGTAGGTTTCCAGTTCGCGGATCTGCCGGCTGACCGCTGCCTGGGTCACGCACAGGGCCTCGGCGGCGCGGGTGAAGTTCTGGTACTTGGCGGCCGCGACGAACACTTTCACCGCGCGCAGCGAAGGCATCTTGATCAGCGTTTGATCGGGTTCGGAATGTCTGACCATGGTCGTGGAGGAGGTCCTTCGTCTCGCCAGGTCAGCCACTCTAGCCTGTTGCACGGCCGTCGGTAAATGCGCAGGCGGCCTGGCACAACGGCTGCAGCGCGATTGATAACTTCAGGTAATGATTAGCGCCATGCAAATGTCGTTGGACCCTGTCTGGATCAGGGCCTAACGTTGAAGATACGGCGCGGCATTGAGACATCGATGTCGATAATTTTGAAGCAGGACATTCTGCGTGCCGGTTCCGACTCACGTTCGAATTTGAACGGACTGCCAAGCGTACTCGCACTGATCTACCCGCCTTATTGAAAGTGCGATGTTGATAGATTGGTTAATAAGCATAATAAAGAGGGTCGTATGAGCCATGCCGATGAGATTCTTTCGGTAAAAAACATCTTCAAAGTGTTCGGTCCCAACCCGGACATGGCCATGGAGATGCTCCGCAAGGGGGCCGACAAGAACGAAATCTTCAGCAAGACCGGCCACGTCGTCGGCGTGTTCGATGCAAGCTTTTCCGTCAAGCGTGGCGAGATCTTCGTCATCATGGGCCTGTCCGGTTCGGGCAAGTCGACCATGGTGCGGCTGTTCAATCGCCTGATCGAACCCACCTCAGGCAGCATCCACCTCAACGGCCGCGAAATCACTGGCCTCTCCGATAAAGACCTGCTCGACGTGCGCCGCAAGGACATGGGCATGGTGTTCCAGTCCTTCGCGCTGATGCCGCACATGAGCGTGCTGCAGAACACCGCCTTTGGCCTGGAGATTGCCGGCGTGTCGGAAGCCGAGCGCCACAGCCGTGCCCGCGAGGCGCTGGCCCAGGTCGGCCTGGCCGGCCATGAGCACAGCTACCCGCACCAGCTGTCCGGTGGTATGCAGCAACGCGTGGGCCTGGCCCGGGCGCTGGCCAACGACCCAACGATTCTGCTGATGGACGAAGCCTTCTCGGCCCTCGACCCGCTGATCCGCAGCGAAATGCAGGGCGAGTTGATGCGCCTGCAGCAGGAGCAGCAGCGCACCATCATCTTTATTTCCCACGACATCGAGGAAGCCATTCGCATCGGTCACCGCATCGCGATCATGGAGGGCGGCCGGGTGGTGCAGATCGGCACGCCACAGGAGCTGATCAATCAGCCGGCCAACGACTACGTGCGCACCTTCTTCAAGAGCTTCGACAGCTCGCGGGTGCTCAAGGCCGGCGATGTGGCGAAGTTCGACCCGGCGGTGGTGTGCAAGGTCAACGGCAAGGCGCCGAGCTTCCACGCCGGCGTACCGTTTGGCTACCTGGTCGACGACCGCGGCCAGCTGCTGGGGGTAGTCGACACCGACGCCAGCGGGGCCACCGCCAGTGACCGCTACAGCCTGCACGAGCGCCAGCCGGTGTACACCGATACGCCGTTGCACGAAGTGCTGGGGATCGCGGCCGACTTGCCGTACCCGGTGCCGGTGCTCGACCGCGAGGGGGCCTTCAAGGGCACCCTGTCGAAGAACGAGCTGCTGCAGACCCTGAGCCGCAACTAATTACAACAAGAGGTAAGCCCTCATGTCCGAATTCAGCCTTCTCGACCCGTTCCAGGCGGCCACCATCCCCCTGGGCGACTGGGTCACCGCAACGCTCAATTTCCTGGTGCACAACTTCCGCGAGGTGTTCCGCGCCATCCGCTGGCCGATCGACCAGGTGCTCAACGGCATCGAATTCACCCTGCAGAGCATTCCACCGACCATTGGCATCCTGCTGTCGTCGTTGCTCGGTTGGCAGTTGGCGGGCAAGCGCATGGCGCTGCTGTGCTTCGTCACGCTGACCTTGCTCGGGCTGATCGGGGTGTGGTCGGAGTCGATGACCACCTTGGCGCTGGTGCTCACCTCGGTGTTCTTCTGCGCGGTCATCGGCATCCCGCTGGGCATCGTCTGCGCCCGCAGCAACCGCCTGGAAAGCATCATCCGGCCGATCCTCGATGCCATGCAGACGCTGCCGGCATTCGTCTACCTGGTGCCGGTGGTGATGCTGTTCGGCATCGGCAACGTGCCCGGGGTGCTGGTGACCATCGTCTTTGCCTTGCCGCCACTTGTGCGCCTGACCAACCTGGGCATCCGCCAGGTGCCGGAAGACAAGATCGAAGCCGCCCGTGCCTTCGGCTGCACGCCCCGGCAGATGCTGACCCGGGTGCAACTGCCGCTGGCCACCTCGACCATCATGGCCGGCCTTAACCAGACCTTGATGCTGTCGCTGTCGATGGTGGTGATCGCCTCAATGATCTCGGTGGGCGGCCTGGGCCAGATGGTGCTGCGCGGCATCGGCCGGCTGGACATGGGCCTGGCCACCGTCGGTGGCGTCGGGTTGGTGCTGCTGGCGATCTTCCTCGACCGCCTGACCCAGGCCATGGGTGCGCGCAGCAGTGCCGACCCGAGCCTGCGCTGGTACCACACCGGCCCCGTTGGCGTGGTGCTGCGCCTGTGTGGTGCGGGACAGGCTGCAGAGCGGCGCAAGACCGCCTGAAACACACGTATTCGAACTGCCGCACACGTTATAAAAACCAGAAGAAGGTACGCGACGATGTTGGAATCCAAGTTCTCCCGCAGCATCCTGCAAGGCGCCGGCGCCCTGGCCATGGTAATCGCCTCGCTCACCGCCAATGCCTCGGCCGACAAGCCGGGCGAGGGCGTCAAGGTGACGCCGATCTTCCCTTCCATTGCTGAAGAGCGTTTCCGTGGCGAGGTTGCCATGGAAGGCCTGCGCGAGCTGGGGTACAAGGTTCAGGAACCGAAGGAAACCGAATACGGCGTGATGATGGTGGCCCTGGCCAACGGCGATGCCGACTTCACCGTGCACCTGTGGGACAAACTGCACGACAAGTTCTACCAGCAGGCCGGTGGCAACGACGTGATGGTCAAGGCCGGCGACATCATGCCCGGCGTGCTGCAGGGCTACCTGATCGACAAGAAGACCGCCGAGCAGTACCACATCAAGTACATCACCGACCTGAAGAAGCCGGAGATCGCCAAGCTGTTCGACACCGATGGCGACGGCAAGGCCAACCTCACCGGCTGCAACCCCGGCTGGGGCTGCGAGCTGGTGATCTCGCACCACATGAAGGCCTATGACCTGGGCGACAGCGTGCACGTCGACCAAGGTTCATACTTCGCGCTGATGGCCGACACCATCACCCGCTACAAGGAAGGCAAGCCGATCCTGTACTTCACCTGGGTGCCGCAGTGGATATCCACCGTGCTGGTCGAAGACAAGGACGTGGTCTGGCTGGAAGTACCGAAGACCGACCTGCCTGACGGCAACAACAATGTCGACACCATGTACAAGGGCAAGAACCTGGGCTTTGCGGTCGACAAGGTCGAGGCGGTGCTGAACAAGGAGTTCGCCGAAGAGAACCCGGCGGCCACCAAGTTCCTCTCGCTGATGCAGATCACCACGGCTGACGAGAGTGCGCAGAACCTGAAGATGCAGCAGGGCGAGAAGAAGCCTGCCGACATCACCCGCCATGCCAAGGAATGGGTTGCGGCGCATCGCCAGCAGTTCGACCAGTGGCTGCAGGCGTCGCGTGCCGCCGCTACACAGGCCAGCAAGTAAACCGGTGGTGAGACCTTCGCGGGCAAGCCCGCTCCCACAGGTTCTGCACAAGCTCTGAGGCTGTTGCCGTACCTGTGGGAGCGGGCTTGCCCGCGAATAATCCACTGCGATCCCCGCTGTTGAGTCAACACCATGAGCCACTTCGAAAGCATCCTCAAAAACACCAACCTGGCCCACCTCGACTCGGCCGGCCGCACCGCATCGACTTTGCCCTGCCAGCGGGTGGCCTTCGTCCTGCGCGAGCATTTCTCGATGATGGCCTTCACCGCCGCCATGGACACCCTGGTCACCGCCAACCTCATGAGCGCCACCCCGCTGTTCCACATCCAGGTGGTGGGCGAGGGCGCGCAGGTGATGAGCGACCTGGGCATCGCCCTGCCGGTCAATACCGCGTTGGCCGACCTGGAGGTGCAGGGCCTGGACAGCCTGCTGGTGTGCGGCGGTTTCCGTGTACGCCTGGAATCCGCGCCGTTATTGCGCACCAAGTTGCGCCAGGCCGACCAGTTCGGTAGCCAGCTGGGTGGCTTGTGGAATGGCGCCTATTTCCTGGCCGAGGCAGGTTTGCTCAACGACCACGACTGCGCGTTCCACCCCGATGGCCGGGCGATGATGAGCGAACTGTTCCCCAAGGTACGCATCAGCCGCCAACCCCATGTGCTAGACCGCCGCCGCATGAGCTGCGCCGGCGCCAGCAGTGCGCTGGACATGATGTTGGCACTGCTCGAGCACCTGGGCGGCAGTGGGTTGCGCCGTGCAGTGGAACAGATGCTGGCCTGCGACCGTTCGCGGATCCTCAGTGATGCCCCCGCCAGCGTCCCGGAGATTGACCCCAGCTTGCCGCGCGGCGTCCGCCTGGCGCTGGAACTGATGCACGCGAACATCGAAGACCCGATCGGCATCGACGAAATCGCCGAACACGCGGGTTTGTCCCGCCGCCACCTGGAACGCCTGTTCCGCCGCCATGTGCAGGCCACACCGCCACGCTATTACCTGGAGCTGCGCCTGACCCACGCCCGGCAGTTGCTGCAGCACACCAGCAAGTCGCTGACCGAAGTGGCGGTGGCCAGCGGGTTCGTCAGCTTTCCGCATTTCTACCGACGCTTTCGCGAACTGTTCGCCATCGCCCCGCGGCAGTTTCGGGCGCGCAGTCAGGGGTGGGCAGGGCGGCAGGAAGCCAGCGTTCGATAATCGGCCGATAGCCTGTGCCCGGCTGTCCGTTATCCGCCCACCCAATACCAACATCTCATTGCCCAGCCCTCGGCTTTTGCTTAGTGTGTAAGCTTCAGTGACCGTGAACGACCGCAACCACTGGCCCTAAGGCCCGTAGGAAGCGGCGACCAGAACAATAACGATTCCGAGTGCCTTGCCTATGGAAAGCCGCCTGCTGAGCGAGCGCAGTAGCGTGTTCCATCACGCCGACCCCTACGCCGTGTCCGACTACGTCAACCGGCACGTGGGCCAGCACTGCATCGGCCTGTCGCGCACCACCCACCCGCAGGCCAGCCTCAGCCACCGCAAGTTCGCCGAACTCGACCTGTGCCGCATTAGCTACGGCGGCAGCGTGCGGGTCACCTCACCGGCCCTGGAAACCATTTACCACCTGCAGGTGCTGCTCAACGGCAACTGCCTGTGGCGCGGGCACCAGCGCGAGCACCACCTGGTGCCGGGCGAGCTGCTGCTGATCAACCCCGACGATCCGGTCGATCTCACCTACTCGGAAGACTGCGAGAAATTCATTCTCAAAGTGCCGACGCACATGCTTGATTCGATCTGCGAGGAGCAGCGCTGGCAGCGGCCCGACGGTGGGGTGCGGTTCTTGCGCAACCATTACCGATTGGAAGAGCTGGACGGCTTCGTCAACCTGTTGGCAATGGTTTGCCACGAGGCGGAGGTCAGTGATTCCTTACCGCGTGTGCAGGGGCACTACAGCCAGATCGTCGCCAGCAAACTGCTGACCCTGATGAGCACCAACATCCGCCGCGAGAGCCTGGGTACGCCAGGCGCGAGCCTGGAGCGAATCCTCGACTACATCGACCGCAACCTGAAGCTGGAACTGGCCGCCGAGACACTGGCGGAGCAGGCGTGCATGAGTGTGCGCTCGCTGTATGCGCTGTTCGACCGCCACCTGGGTACTACGCCCAAGCAGTACGTGCGCCAGCGCAAGCTGGAGCGGGTGCATGCGTGCCTCAGCGATGGCAGCTGCGCGGTGCGCAGCGTGACCGAACTGGCGATGGATTATGGGTTTTTGCATCTTGGGCGGTTTTCGGAGATCTACCGACAGCGGTTTGGGTTGTTGCCTTCAGAGACCTTCAAACAGCGGCGCTGATCTACGGACACTGATGGTGAGATTGTGGGAGCGGGCTTGCCCCGCGAACCAGGGCAAAGCCCTGGCCATACACTGCTGGTGTCTGGGCGGGCCATTTCGCGGGGCAAGCCCGCTCCTACAGGTCCGCACTAGCAGCGCTATATCGAGTAGTGCTTCAACTCCCGCGCAATCAGCATCCGCTGAATCTCGCTCGACCCCTCATAAATCTGCGTAATCCGCGCATCGCGGTAATACCGCTCCACCGGGTAATCCTCCAGATAGCCATACCCGCCATGCACCTGGATCGCCATCGAACATACCCGCTCAGCCATCTCGGACGCGAACAGTTTGGCCTGCGAGGCCTCCGACAAGCACGGCTTACCGGCACTGCGCAGGCGTGCGGCATGCAAGATCAGCAGGCGCGCGGCATTCACCTGCACCTGCATGTCGGCCAGCAGGTTGGCGATGCTCTGGTGCTCGTTGATCGGCTTGCCGAACTGGACGCGCTCGCGGGAATACACCAGCGCCGCTTCGAACGCCGCACGGGCGATGCCCAATGCCTGTGCGGCAATACCGATGCGCCCACCTTCGAGATTGGACAAGGCAATGGCCAGGCCCTTGCCGCGCTCGCCAAGGAGGTTGGCCGCCGGGATGCGGCAGTTGTCGAACGTGACGGCGCAGGTGTCGGACGCGCGGATGCCCATCTTGTGCTCGCTGCGGTCGACCTTGAACCCCGGGTTGTCGGTCGGCACCAGAAACGCCGACAGGCCTTTCTTGCCCAGTTCCGGGTCGGTCACCGCGAAGACGATTGCCAGGCCCGCACGGCGGGCATTGCTGACGAACTGCTTGGCGCCACTGATCACCCACTCGCCGTTGATCAATTCGGCGCGGGTGCGCAGGTTGTGCGCTTCGGAGCCGGCCTGTGGCTCGGTCAGGCAGAAACAGCCGATCACCTCGCCGCTGGCCAGGCGTGGCAGCCAGGCCTGTTGTTGCTCGGGGGTGCCATAAGCCAGCAGCGGGCCGCAGCCCACCGAGTTGTGGATGCTCATCATCGCGCCAGTGGCGCCGCAGCCGGCGGCGATTTCCTCGACCGCCAGGCCATAGGCAACGTAGTCGGTATAGCTGCCGCCAAAGTCCTCGGGCACTACCATGCCCAGCAGGCCCAGCTCACCCATCTTGCGCACCACACCGTCATCGATCCAGCCGGCCTTCTCCCAGGCCTGGGCATGCGGGGCGATCTCGCCACGGGCGAAATCCCGGGCCATGTCGCGGATCATGATCTGCTCTTCGTTCAGTTCCAGGTCTTGCATCTGCGTACTCCCCGGCTCACAGGCCTTCGAAGAATTGATCGACCCGCTGGGGTTGCAGGCCGGCGAGGGTCGGCGGGTTCCAGCGCGGCTGCTTGTCCTTGTCGATGATCAGGGCACGCACGCCCTCGATGATGTCGCCGTGCTGGAACCACTGGCGGTCCAAGTGCAGCTCCAGAGCGAAGCAGTCCTCCAGCGCCAGGTGACGGCCGCGGCGCAGCATCTCCAGCGTAACGGCCGTGGCGAGCGGCGAGCGGCTTTCCAGCTGATCGGCAGTGGCCAGTGCCCATGGGTGGCTGTCGCCGATGCTGACGGCGCGCAGCTGCTCGATGATCGCCGCCAGGTCGGGCAGGGCGAAGAAGTGGTCGATGGCAGGGCGCAGCTTTTCCAGGGGGGCATCGTCCAGGACTTGGCTGCCAAGCTTGGCCAGCAGGTTCTGCAGGTCCTTGAGCGGATGGTCGCCGAAGCTCAGATGGTCGAGCCCTTCGTCCAGCGTGGCAAGCTTTTCGCTGGGCACGTACCAATCGGCCAGGCCACAATACAGCGCGTCGGCGGCTTGGATCTGCGCGCCACTGACGCCCAGGTAAGTGCCCAGTTCGCCGGGAATGCGCGAAAGGAAGTAGCTGCCGCCGACGTCCGGGAAGTAACCGATGCCGACCTCGGGCATGCCCAGGCGGCTGCGCTCGGTGACCACTCGCAGGTCGCAGCCCTGGGCCAGACCCATGCCGCCGCCGAGGGTGAAGCCGTCCATCAGCACCAGTACCGGTTTGCGGTAACGGTGGATCAGCAGGTCGAGGGCGTACTCCTCGACGAAGAAATCTTCATGCAAGGTCTCGCCGGCCTTGTAGCTGTCGTAGAGCGAACGGATATCACCGCCGGCGCAGAAACCCTTGGGGCCTTCGCCGCGCAGGACCACGGCCAGTACCTGCGGGTCATCGGCCCAGCGGTCGAGGTGCTGGCGCAGGCTGCGCACCATCTCCAGCGTCAGGGCGTTGAGGCCAGCGGGGCGGTTGAGGGTGAGGTGGCCAACCTGGTTGCGAACCTCGGCCAAGACATGATCCGTTGCCGAGATGTGAGCATGCGCGGTCATCGCGTTCTCCCTGCTTTGTTATTGATTTTCCAAGTGAAGTCTGGAGTGCGTTGGCGTATTGCAGGATCCTGTCATGCAAATTTGCCCGGCACAATCGGCAATTCTGCAGGGGGGTCGTGCATTTATGCGGCTTGGGCTTTACAGCGTACTTTAGATCGAGCGCCGCCGCGCGGCACTCCCGTATCCATTACCCTTAGCGTAACGATCACGCCTCCTGCTTGATTGATCACCCATCGCCTACCGCCCTAATGTGCCTCCACGACAGCGAACCCGTGGAGTCACCCAATGACCATAACGAAGAATCCACCGCCGCAATGGTCGAGGCGGCGCGCCGAAAAGCAACGCCGCGTCGACCGCGTCAAACACCTGGCTGACGGTGTGGTGCTGCCCACCGAGCGCATCGTCGAAGCCCTGGAACTGCTGATCGCCCCCGGTGACCGGGTAGTGCTCGAAGGCAATAACCAGAAGCAGGCCGACTTCCTCTCGCGTTCGCTGGCCAAAGCCAACCCCGAGCGCCTGCACGACCTGCATATGATCATGCCCAGCGTCAGCCGTGCCGAGCACTTGGACTTGTTCGAACGCGGCATCGCCCGCAAGCTCGACTTTTCCTTTGCCGGCCCGCAGAGCCTGCGCATCGGCCAGCTGCTGGAAGACGGCCTGCTCGAAGTCGGCGCCATCCACACCTACATCGAACTCTATTCGCGCCTGTTGGTGGACCTGATCCCCAACGTCACCCTGGTCGCCGGTTTCATGGCCGACCGCGACGGCAACCTGTACACCGGCCCCAGCACCGAGGACACCCCGGCGCTGGTGGAACCGGCAGCCTTCAGCGATGGCCTGGTCATAGCGCAGGTCAACCAGCTGGTGGACCGGGTCGACGACCTGCCGCGCGTGGACATTCCCGCGTCATGGGTAGACTTCGTGGTGGTCGCCGACCAGCCGTTCTACATCGAGCCGCTGTTCACCCGCGACCCGCGCCATATCAAACACGTGCACGTGCTGATGGCGATGATGGCGATCCGCGGCATCTATGAAAAACACCAGGTGCAGTCGCTCAACCACGGCATCGGCTTCAACACCGCTGCCATCGAACTGATCCTGCCGACCTACGGCGCGTCGTTGGGCCTCAAAGGCAAGATCTGCCGCAACTGGACGCTCAACCCGCACCCGACGCTGATCCCCGCCATCGAAACCGGCTGGGTCGAAAGCGTGCACTGCTTCGGCACCGAACTGGGCATGGAGGACTACATTGCCCAGCGCCCGGACGTGTTCTTCACCGGCCGCGACGGCTCGTTGCGCTCCAACCGCATGATGTGCCAGCTGGCCGGGCAGTACGCGGTCGATCTGTTCATCGGCGCCACTTTGCAGGTCGATGGCGATGGCCATTCCTCGACAGTCACGCGCGGTCGCCTGGCCGGTTTCGGCGGCGCGCCGAACATGGGCCATGACCCCCGCGGCCGGCGCCACGCCACCCCGGCCTGGCTCGACATGACGGTGCCCGACACGATGCTGGAGCGCGGCCGCAAGCTGGTGGTGCAGATGGTCGAGACCTATCAGGAAGGCGGCAAACCCACCTTCGTCGAAACCCTCGATGCCGTCGAGGTGGCGAAAAAGGCCGGTATGCCACTGGCGCCGGTGATGATCTATGGCGACGACGTCACCCACCTGCTCACCGAAGAAGGCATCGCCTACCTGTACAAGGCCCGCAGCCTGGAGGAGCGCCAGCAAATGATCGCTGCCGTGGCCGGGGTCACCGCCATCGGTTTGCGCCATGACCCCAAGGACACCCTGCGCCTGCGCCAACAAGGCTTGGTGGCCCTGCCCGAAGACCTTGGCATCCGCCGCACCGACGCTAGCCGCGAACTGCTCGCCGCACGCAGCATCGCCGACCTGGTCGAGTGGTCCGGTGGCCTGTACAACCCGCCCGCACGGTTCAGGAGCTGGTAAATGCACATATCCAATCCACAACCGCATCGTCCTCTTCGCGGGCAAGCCCGCTCCCACAGGTACATCGCAGTTTTCGACAACGATGGGGAACCTGTGGGAGCGGGCTTGCCCGCGAAGAGGCCAGAACAGCCAATCAAAATCCACCTGGCCGACCATCTTGCCGACCTGGCAGTCGAATCCCTGATCGACGAAGCCGATCTGTCTCCCAAACCCGGCTTGGTAGACCGCCGCAGCAGCGGGGCCCACACCGACATGACCCTGGCCCTGATGCATGCCTCGGCGCTGGCCCTGTGGCCCTGCCTGCGGCAGATGGCCGAGGCTGCTCAAGACCATGGCGAGATCGGCCTGCCCCTGCGCGCAGCGCTCGGCCGTATCGGCCGCGAAGGCGAAGCCGCCATGTTGGCCACTACGGGCGGCATCAACACCCATCGCGGGGCGATCTGGGCGCTTGGGCTGCTGGTAGCGGCGCGAGCCCTGGAGGCAGAGGCTGACCCGCAAACACTCGCCGCACGTGCCGGCCGCATCGCCCTGATCGATGACCCGGCCGCCACCGCACAAGACAGCCACGGCACCCAGGTCCGTCGCCGTTACGGCGCCAGCGGTGCCCGCGAGCAAGCCCAGCAAGGCTTCCCCGCCGTGATCGAGCACGGCCTGCCGCACTTGCGCCGCAGCCGTGCTGCCGGCGCCAGCGAAAACCAAGCACGTCTCGATGCCCTGCTGGCGATCATGGCCGCACTCAGCGACACCTGCGTGCTCTGGCGCGCCGGCCCCGAAGGACTGCAAGCGTTGCAACAGGGCGCCGGCAACGTACTCGCTGCCGGTGGCAGCGCCACACTCGCTGGCCGCCGCCAACTGCGCCAGCTGGACGCCCAGCTGCTGCACCTCAACGCCTCACCGGGCGGCGCCGCCGATCTGCTGGCCGCCTGCCTGTTCCTCGACAAAGCCGGGAGCCTGTGACATGGAAACCCTGACCTTTCAATTTCCCGCCGCCGAGCCTGGCCGTGGCCGCACCCTGGTGGGCTGCGTCAGTTCTGGCGACCTGGAAGTGCTGATAGAACCTGGCACAGCCGGCCGCCTGGAGATCCAGGTGGTGACCTCGGTCAACGGCAGCGGCGCGCGCTGGGACCAGCTGTTCCAGCGCCTGTTCGAAGGCCGTGCCTGGCCAGCCGTCAAGCTCGACATCCATGATTTCGGCGCTACCCCAGGCGTAGTTCGCCTGCGCCTGGAGCAAGCCTTCGAGGAGATCGCCCATGACTGACACCGAACGCCTGCTGCGCAGCCGCAGCTTCGTCGAACTGGGTGCGCGCCAACGCGCCCGTGCCGTGCTCGACGCGGGTAGTTTCCGCGAGCTGCTCGGCCCGTTCGACCGGTTGATGTCGCCGTGGCTGCCGCGCCAGGGCATCGTGCCCCAGGCCGACGACGGCGTAGTTATTGCCAAAGGCCTGCTCAACGGCCGCCGCACTGTCATCGCCGCCATCGAAGGCGCCTTCCAGGGCGGCAGCATGGGCGAAGTGGGCGGCGCCAAGATTGCCGGTGCGCTGGAGCTGGCCATCGAAGACAACCGCAACGGCATCCCGACTTGCGCCGTGCTGCTGCTGGAAACCGGCGGCGTGCGCCTGCAGGAAGCCAACCTCGGCCTAGCGGCGATTGCCGAAATCCAGGCGGCGATCGTCGAACTGCGGACCCATCAGCCAGTCATCGGCCTGGTTGCAGGCTCCGTCGGCTGCTTTGGTGGCATGTCCATCGCGGCGGGCCTGTGCAGCCACTTGCTGGTCACCCGCGAAGCGCGCCTGGGCCTCAACGGCCCGCAGGTGATCGAGCAGGAAGCTGGTATCGCCGAGTACGACGCCAAGGACCGCCCGTTCATCTGGAGCCTGACCGGTGGCGAGCAGCGCTACGCCAGCGGCCTGGTGGACGGCTACGTGGCCGATGACGTCGACAGCATTCGCCAGCAGCTGCTGCAGTTGCTCGATACACCGGCCGCCAACCGCGCAGGCCGCCACGCTTGGTACCTGGAGCGGCTCGCAAGCCTTGGCGATGACTGCCCGCAACTGGACGCCACCGCCGTGCGTGCCCTTTACCAAGGAGATGCCTCATGAACCGTGCCCTGAACTGGCTGCCGGGCCTGGCCGGTGGCGAAGTGCTGCCAGGTTATCCTGCCTCGCTACAGGTGATCGACGGCGAACTGGACAACCGCCTGGCGCGCTTCATCGCCGTGGTACCGGATGCACATAACCCGTTCCCCCGGGCGCGTAATGGCGAGGTTGGCCTGCTCGAAGGCTGGGGCCTTGCCAAAGCGGTGAGCGAGGCGGTCGAACTGGACCGCAAGGGTGAGAAACGCGCCATTGTTGCAGTCATCGATGTGCCCAGCCAGGCTTACGGCCGCCGCGAGGAAGCGCTGGGTATCCATCAGGCGTTGGCCGCTGCGGTACAGGCCTATGCCCAGGCACGCCTGGCCGGGCACCCGGTGATTGGCCTGCTGGTGGGCAAGGCGATGTCTGGCGCCTTCCTCGCCCACGGCTACCAGGCCCAGCGTCTGATCGCCCTGGATGACAGCGGGGTGATGGTGCACGCGATGGGCAAGGCGGCGGCGGCGCGCATCACCTTGCGCAGTGTCGAGCAACTCGAAGCCCTGGCTGCCGAAGTACCGCCGATGGCGTATGACCTGGCCAGCTATGCCTCGCTCGGCCTGCTGTGGCGGCGCTTGAGTGTGGACAACGCCGACACGCCAAGCAGCGCCGACCTGGCTCAGGTGCGTGCCTGCCTGGCCGACGCGGTTCGCGATATTGGCCACTCCACCGATCTGTCTTCTCGTTTGGCCGGCGAACATCGCAGCGCCTCGCGCGACGTGCGTTCGCGGCTGCGTAGCCAGTGGCGGGAGGCCTGAGATGAACGCCCCGCAACCCCATGATCTGCTCTGGGGAATGACCCCGGCGGCGTTGCCTGCTGATGCTCCAGATTGGGCCTCGCGGGTGCTGTCGGCCGGGCAACCGGTGGTGGTACGGCGTGCTGCCTGTGCGGCAGGCTGGGTGGCGGTGGGCCTGCGTGGGGAAGGGCGGGCGCAGCGTCTGGCGGCGCAGATGCGGCTGGTCGATATTCGTCGGCAACTGAGGCCAGAAGCCTTGCGCTGGCAGGGTGAAAGCCGCTGGCCAGCGCTGCAGGCATTGGCTTCGGTGGCCCCGGTACTCGACGCCAGCGGGCTGGCCTGGGGGCCGACGGGTGGGGTGGGTTACCAGTTGGCCAGCGGAGTCGATGTGCTGCACGCAGCCAGCGACCTCGACCTGGTGTTGCGCACCCCCCGGCCCCTGACACGGGCCAAGGCGCGCGAGCTGCTGGATATCCTCGACTGCGGCCCATGCCGCATCGATGTGCAACTGGACACCCCCGCTGGCGCCGTCGCTCTGCGCGAATGGGCTGGCACGGCGCCGCGGGTAATGCTCAAGTCGGCACTTGGCGCACGGTTAGTGGCGGATCCTTGGAACCTGCTGGAGCGTGCAGCGTGAGCAGCCTGTTCGCCTTCCCTGGCCAGGGTGCTCAGCAGGCGGGCATGCTGCACGGCCTTCCAGAGGGTTCGGGAGTATTGCTGGAGGAAGCCAGCGATACCCTCGGTGAGCAGGTGCTTGAACTCGACAGCCATCAGGCGCTGCAATCGACTCGCGCCGTGCAACTGTGCCTACTGCTGGCAGGCGTGGCCTGGGCACGCTGGTTGCTGCAGCGCAGCCCGGCGCCGGATTACGTGGCGGGCCTGTCGATCGGCGCCTATCCCGCGGCCGTCACAGCCCAGGCATTGGCACTGCCGGACGCCATGCGCCTGGTGGCCTTGCGCGGTGAGCTGATGCAGCGCGCCTACCCGCAAGGCTACGGCATGACCGCCCTCAGCGGCCTTGACCTGGCCAGCGTCGAGCGCTTGCTGGCGGAGGTCGGTGGCGAGGTCTACCTGGCCAACCTCAACAGCGACAACCAGATCGTCATCGCCGGCAGCGATACCGCCATGGCCGAGGTCGCTGCCCGTGCGCGCAGCCGTGGCCAGGGTGCGGCCCGGCGCCTGGCGGTCAGCGTGCCGTCGCATTGCCGCTTGCTCGACGGCCCCGCCGCCGAGCTGGCACGCGCATTCGCCGACGTAACCCTGCATCGCCCACGCATCACCTACCTGAGCGGCAGTAGCGCCCGGCCGATCTTTGATCAGCTACGCCTGCGTGACGACCTGGCCGGCAACATGGCCAGGCTCGTCGACTGGCGTGCTACGTTGCGTACAGCCTATGAACGCGGCGTGCGCCTGCACCTGGAAATACCGCCCGGCAGCGTGCTCAGCGGCCTGGCCCGCCCGGTGTTCGAACAGGGCAGGGTGCTGGCCATCGAGGCCACCCGGCCGGACACCCTCGATGCGCTGCTGCGCCAGGAGGTGGCCGAGCACAGATGACGGCGCTGCAACTCGAAGGACAACAACAAACAACTTCGATACAAGCTGAGGACAACAACAATGATCATCTATGGTGTGGCTCTGCTGGCCGTGTGCACGCTTGCCGGCGTCATCGTCGGCGACTTCCTGGGCGTGCTGCTGGGCGTCAAATCCAATGTGGGCGGGGTCGGCATCGCCATGATCCTGCTGATCTGCGCAAGGCTCTACATGCACCGTAATGGCGGCATGAGCAAAGAGTGCGAATTCGGTGTCGGTTTCTGGGGCGCCATGTACATTCCGGTGGTGGTGGCCATGGCCGCCCAGCAAAACGTGGTCACCGCCTTGCACGGCGGGCCGGTGGCGCTGCTGGCGGCGATCGGTGCGGTGCTGGTGTGCGGCCTGACCATCGCCTTGATCAGCCGCAGCCATCGCGGCGAACCGTTGCCCGCGCTGGAAACGCCCCCCACCGTCGACACGCAGGTAGCCCCTGCAGGAGGTCGCTGACATGTGGCCACTCATTGACAATGCCCTGGAACACAACGGCCTGATCACCGCGTTCGCGGTGGTCGGCGGGATCATGTGGTTGTCGGTGCTGCTGTCGAAGTACCTGACCTTCGGCCGCGTGCACGGTTCGGCCATCGCCATCGTCATCGGCCTGGTGCTGGCCTGGGTCGGCGGCACCGTCACGGGCGGGCAGAAAGGCCTGGCGGACATGGCGCTGTTCTCCGGCATCGGCCTGATGGGCGGGGCCATGCTGCGCGATTTCGCCATCGTCGCCACGGCGTTCGAAGTGCAGGCGACCGAAGCGCGCAAGGCTGGCATGATCGGGGCGATCGCGTTGCTGCTGGGGACCGTGCTGCCGTTCATAGTGGGTGCCGGCGTGGCCTATGCCTTCGGTTACCGCGATGCGGTGAGCATGACCACCATCGGTGCCGGTGCAGTGACCTACATCGTCGGGCCAGTGACCGGGGCGGCGCTGGGCGCAAGCTCGGAGGTGATGGCGCTGTCGATTGCCACCGGGTTGATCAAGGCGATTCTGGTGATGGTGTTCACGCCGGTGTCGGCGCGCTTGCTGGCGCTGGACAATCCGCGCTCGGCGATGGTGTTTGGCGGCCTGGCCGGGACGGTGTCGGGGGTGACGGCGGGGCTGGCAGCGACGGATCGGCGGTTGGTGCCGTACGGCGCGCTGACGGCGACTTTCCATACTGGTTTGGGGTGTTTGATGGGGCCTTCGATTCTGTATTTCTGTGTTCGAGGATTGGTGGGATAATTCCGGCTTCTTCGCGGGCAAGCCCGCTCCCACAGGTACAGTGCTGATCCAAAGTACAGCACTGTACCTGTGGGAGCGGGCTTGCCCGCGAAAAGAACATCTCAATTCTCCCGGCTGTACATCCGGCACTCAGCCAGCAATGCCAGCAAATTCGGCTCCCGCTCCCGAGCCTTCAAAAACACCACCCCAATGTGCTGCTGCAAGCGATACCGCGCCTGCAGCGCAATCAGCTTCACGCGGTTTTCGTATACCGCGGCAATGCGCCCCGGCAACAGGGCGAACCCCACCCCGGAGCTGACCATGCTCAGCAGGGTGAAGATATCGTTCACCTGCATCGCCACCTTCGGCTCGAACCCCGCCTGCTGGAACACCCGCGCGCCATCGCGGTGGGTGGCAAAACCTTGGGTCAGGGTGATGAAGGTCGAGTCGGCGAGGTCCGCCAGGTCGACTTCCTGTTGTTCGGCGAACGGCGAATCGGTGGGCACGGCCAGGAAGATATCGTCGGAGAACAGCGGCAGTTGCTCGCAGGCAGGGTCCGCCACGCTTTCGTCCAGCGACACCAGCATTGCTTCCAGTTCATGGTTTTTCAGGCGCTGCAGCAGGTCGACGTTCGAGCCCAAGGTCAGGTCGATGTTCAGCTCGCTGCGCCGCAGCTTCAGGCCCATCACCAGCTTCGGCACGGTCTTCACGGTCAGCGAGTACAACGCCCCCAGGCGGAAGCGCTCGGCGTAGAAACCGGCGGCTTCTCGGGTCTGGCGTACCATCTGTTCGGCATCCTGAATCAGCTGGCGGGCTTTCTTTTCCAGCACATAGGCACTTTCCAGCGGAATCAGCTGGCGACCTTCGTGCTTGAACAGCGGGCAGCGCAGGGCGCTTTCCAGCGAATGGATGGCGCGGTGCACGCTGACCGCGCTGGTGGACAGTTCGGCGGCGGCGCGGCCGAGGTTGCCGCTGCGCATGAAGGCGAGGAAGGTCTCGAGCTTTTTCAGGGTCAGTTCTTCGTCGATCAGCATGTTCAGGCCCTGAAATGAAGGTGCTGCAGAGCATGCCACAACCTCACCCCGAAGGGTGATGGCCGGCCCCGCCAACCCATGCAAGAATCCCAACCATAACAACCCAGCATGGGACAACGACAATGAGCAAAGACCGGCTGAAATCGCCCGACTGGTACGCGCAGATGGCCCGTGTCATCGACGCCCAGGGCACGCCGGGCTTCGTCGAGGCACTGTTCGCCGCGCTCAAGCTGCTTGCGCCGTGCCAGGCCATCACCGTGTTCCTTTACCCACGCAAGGGCCTGCCCTCGGCGCTGTTCGTCAAGGACGAGGAGGGCCCATGGCTGCCGGAAGGCAACGTGCAGCGCTACCTCGAAGGCTACTACCTGCTGTGCCCGTTCTACCGGGCCTGCATGGACGGCGTGGCGGCTGGCTGCTTTCGCCTCAGCGACGTCGCCCCCGACCACTTCAAACGCAGCGAGTATTACCTGTCGTTCTACCAGCACGCGCACCTTGAGGACGAGCTGAACTTCATCGTGCCGCTGGATGAACACCTGACCATCGCCGTGGCCCTGGCCAGCACCCGGCGCCTGGACCGCCAGCAGGTCAGCGACCTCAAGTGCGTGGCGCCCTGGGTCGTGGCCGTGGTGCGGCGGCAGTGGAGCCACCTGGATGTCGACGCCGTGGGTGGGCGTTTCGAAAGTGCCCTGGGCCGGCAGATCAACGCTGCGTTGAACAATTTTGGCTCGTCCCTGCTCACCGAGCGCGAGTGCCGCATCGCCCAGTACCTGCTGCGTGGCCATTCGACGCGTTCCCTTGCCGAGCGCCTGGGCATCAGCGAAGACACGGTGAAGACCCACCGCAAGAACCTCTACACCAAGCTTGATATCGCCAAGCAATCCGAGCTGTTTTCGTTGTTCATCGACTCCCTGGCCCAGGCCCAGGAAGGCTTGAGCAAAGACCCGCTGGAAAGCTACCTGCGAAGGCGCTGACGGCGCCACCTCCGCCCCTACGAACAACCATCACAAGCGGCTGCCCGCGCAGCCGCAAGGGAGACCCGCGTGCATACGAAAAGCGATTGGCAGCAGCGCGCTGCACGGCAAAGCTTCATCACCACGGCGTTAGTCGATGGCCGCCCATTGGCGGCACAGTCCGGGGCGACCTTCGATACCCTCAACCCGGCCACCGAGCAACTGCTGGCCAAGGTGGCCGCCTGTGGCGACGCCGAAGTCGACCAGGCCGTGCGTTCGGCCCGCCGCGCCTTCGAGCAAGGCCCCTGGGCCCGTATGGCACCGGCGGCACGCAAGCGGGTGCTGCTGCGCCTGGCCGAGCTGATGATGGCCCACCGCGAAGAGCTGGCGCTGCTCGACTCGTTGAACATGGGCAAGCCAGTGATGGACGCCTACACCATCGACGTGCCCGGGGCCGCCAATGTGTTTGCCTGGTACGGCGAGGCGCTGGACAAAGTCTACGATCAGGTCGCGCCAACCGCCGACAATGCCCTGGCCACGGTGACCCGCGAAGCGCTGGGCGTGGTCGGCGCCGTAGTGCCGTGGAACTTCCCGCTGGACATGGCCGCCTGGAAGGTCGCACCGGCCCTGGCTGCCGGCAACAGCGTGGTGCTCAAACCTGCCGAGCAGTCGCCATTCTCGGCCCTGCGCCTGGCCGAGCTGGCCCTCGAAGCCGGCGTGCCGGAAGGCGTGCTCAACGTGGTGCCGGGGCTGGGCGAAAATGCTGGCCGTGCGCTGGGCTTACACCCGGATGTGGACTGCCTGGTGTTCACCGGCTCGACCCAGGTGGGCAAGTACTTCATGCAGTACTCGGCGCAATCCAACCTTAAGCAGGTATGGCTGGAGTGCGGCGGCAAAAGCCCGAACTTGGTGTTCGACGACTGCCAGGACCTCGACCTGGCCGCCGAAAAGGCCGCCTTCGGCATCTTCTTCAACCAGGGCGAAGTCTGCTCGGCCAACTCGCGGCTGTATGTGCAGCGCTCGATCCAGGATGAATTCATCGAGCGCCTGCTGGCCAAGGCCCGCAACTGGTTGCCCGGCGACCCTCTGGACCCGGCCAGCCGCGCCGGCGCCATCGTCGACGCTGCGCAGAGCGCGCGCATCATGGCCGCCATCGAGCAGGCCCAGGGCGACGGTGCTCGCCTGCTGTGCGGCGGCCAGCGCCTGAGTTTCAACGGCTCGAACAACTTCATCGCGCCGACGGTGTTCGCTGACGTGCACCCGGACTCAGCCCTGGCCCGTAATGAGGTGTTCGGCCCGGTGCTGGCGATCACGGCCTTCGACGACGAGGAACAGGCCGTGCGCCTGGCCAACGACAGCGTCTATGGCCTGGCCGCCTCGCTGTGGAGCGACGACCTCAACCGCGCCCACCGCGTCGCCCGGCGCCTGAAGGCCGGCACCGTGTCGGTCAACACCGTCGATGCCCTCGACGTGGTGGTGCCTTTTGGCGGTGGCCGCCAGTCGGGCTTCGGCCGCGACCTCTCGCTGCACGCCTTCGACAAGTACACCCAACTCAAGACCACTTGGTTCCAGCTGCGCTGACCCTCACTCACGGAGAATGACCATGAACGCACCCTTCACGCCGCAACGCGAGACCCGCGACTACCAGGCCAGCGACGCGGCCCACCACATCCACGCCTTCCTCGACCAGAAGGCGCTGAACGCCGAAGGCCCGCGGGTGATCACCCGTGGCGAACGCCTGCACCTGTGGGACAACGACGGCCGGCGCTACCTGGACGGCATGTCCGGCCTCTGGTGCACCCAGCTCGGCTACGGCCGCAAGGACCTGACTGCCGCCGCCGCTGCGCAGATGGACCAGCTGGCGTACTACAACATGTTCTTCCACACCACGCACCCGGCGGTGATCGAACTGTCCGAGCTGCTCTTCAGCCTGCTGCCCGGGCACTACAGCCACGCCATCTACACCAACTCCGGCTCCGAGGCGAACGAGGTGCTGATCCGCACCGTGCGCCGCTACTGGCAGGTGGTCGGCCAGCCGAGCAAGAAGATCATGATTGGCCGCTGGAACGGTTACCACGGCTCGACCCTGGCGGCGACGGCGCTGGGCGGGATGAAGTTCATGCACGAAATGGGCGGGATGATCCCGGACGTGGCGCACATTGATGAGCCGTATTGGTACGCCGAGGGCGGTGAACTGACACCGGCCGAGTTCGGCCGCCGTTGCGCCCTGCAACTGGAAGAGAAGATTCTCGAACTGGGCGCCGAAAACGTCGCCGGCTTCGTTGCCGAACCGTTCCAGGGCGCGGGCGGCATGATCTTCCCGCCGGAAAGCTACTGGCCGGAAATCCAGCGTATCTGCCGCCAGTACGACGTGCTGCTGTGCGCAGACGAGGTGATCGGTGGCTTTGGCCGCACCGGCGAGTGGTTCGCCCACGAATACTTCGGCTTCGAGCCCGACACCTTGTCCATCGCCAAGGGCCTGACCTCGGGCTACGTGCCCATGGGCGGGCTGGTGCTGAGCAAGCGTATCGCCGAGGCGCTGGTAGAGCGGGGCGGGGTGTTCGCCCACGGCCTGACCTATTCAGGCCACCCGGTGGCGGCGGCGGTGGCCATCGCCAACCTCAAGGCACTGCGCGACGAAGGCATCGTGCGCCAGGTCAAGGACGATACCGGACCGTATCTGCAGCGCATATTGCGTGAGGTGTTTGCCAATCACCCGCTGATTGGCCAGGTGCAGGGCGCAGGGTTGGTGGCGGCGTTGCAGTTTGCAGAGGACAAAGGCAGCCGCAAGCGCTATGCCAACGAGAATGACCTGGCCTGGCAGTGCCGGACGTATGGTTTCGAGGAAGGGGTGATCATTCGCTCGACGCTGGGGCGGATGATCATGGCGCCGGCGCTGGTCGCCAACCACAGCGAGCTGGATGAGCTGGTGGAGAAGACCCGGATTGCGGTGGATCGTACGGCCCGGGGGCTGGGCATTCTGTAAACGAGGCCGCATTTTGCGAACCATTCGCGGGCAAGCCCGCTCCCACAGGATCATCGCTGTCTTCTCAGGCGGCGCTTGACCTGTGGGAGCGGGCTTGCCCGCTAAGAGACCCTTACTGACTCACCTCAATGCGGCGCCCGCACGATGGTCTTGAGCAGGTCTTCCGGGCTGATGTGCCCAACCACCTGGGCCACCGCGCTGCCCGGGGTCGGCAGGTCGATGATATGGCTCTTCATCTTGCCGACCACATGCATCTCGCACGGCTTGCAGTCGAATTTCAGGGTCAACACTTCATCGCCCTGAATCAGCTGCATAGGCGCCACCTTGGTGCGCACGCCAGTCACGCCCTTGGCCTGCTTGGGGCACAGGTTGAACGAGAAACGCAGGCAGTGCTTGGTGATCATCACCGGCACTTCGCCGTGTTCCTCGTGCGCCTCGTACGCCGCGTCGATCAGCTGCACACCGTGGCGGTGGTAGAAGTCGCGGGCCTTCTGGTTGTAGACGTTGGCCAGGAACGACAGGTGCGACTCAGGGTACACCGGCGGCGGCGTGGTCTCGGCCTTGCGCCCGCCACGCGGGTGGGCCTTGATGCGTGCTTCGGTCAGCGCCTCGATGGCTTCACGGCGCAGGGCCTTGAGCTGCGAGTTGGGGATGAAGTACGCCTGTGGCGCATCCAGCTCGATGGTGTTGGCGTGGTACATCGTGGTACCCAGCTGGCCCAGCAGGTCGTGCAACTGGTCCAGCGCCTGCTGCGGCTTGTTGGCCGCGCCGAACGGGCCGTCCAGCGCGACTTGCACGCTGACGCCTTCCTCACTGCAGACGCTGAGCATCAACCGTTGCTCGGTGAGCACGGCGTGCCATTCCACGCCCACCCGACGCTCGGCCGAGGTGCGCTGCAGGGCCTGCTGCCAGTTGTGATCGAGGTTGCGCGACAGCGGGTGGTTCGGGCGCAGCTTGTACATGCCCTCCGGCATCTCGTTGGGCTCGACCCGGTAGCGGTAGCGCTTCTGGCCGTCTTCCTCGAACTCGCCACGCGGCTCGGCGATGTTGGCACGGAAGCCCACCACCTCGCGCTTGACCAGCACATTGAGGCCGTCGCCGTTGGTCAGCGGCACGTCGGTGACCACCTGCATGTCACGCTTGCCGACTTTTTCCACCACGCCTACCGGCAAGCCGGTGAAGGTGGGCGAGTCGAAGGCGCCGATGTCGACCTTGCGGTCGCTGACGAAGTAGTCGGTGCTGCCACGGTGGAAGGTCTTGTCCGGGTCGGGCAGGAAGAAGTGTTCGGTACGACCGCTGGAGGCCCGGGCGAGGGCCGGGCGGTCTTCGAGGATGGCGTCGAGTTCTTTGCGGTAGTGGGCCGTGATGTTCTTCACATAGCCCATGTCCTTGTAGCGGCCCTCGATCTTGAACGAGCGCACGCCGGCATCGACCAGGTCGCGCAGGTTGGCGGTCTGGTTGTTGTCCTTCATCGACAGCAAGTGCTTCTCGAACGCCACCACCCGGCCCTGGTCGTCCTTGAGGGTGTACGGCAGGCGGCAGGCCTGGGAACAGTCGCCACGGTTGGCGCTGCGGCCGGTCTGCGCGTGGGAGATGTTGCACTGGCCGGAGAAGGCTACGCACAGCGCACCGTGGATGAAGAACTCGATCGCCGCGTCGGTTTCAGCGGCGATTGCGCGGATCTCCTGCAGGTTCAACTCACGGGCCAGCACCAGCTGCGAGAAACCGGCCTGGTCGAGGAACCTTGCCCGCGCCAGGGTGCGGATGTCGGTCTGGGTGCTGGCGTGCAGCTCGATTGGCGGGATATCCAGCTCCATCACCCCCAGGTCCTGCACGATCAGCGCATCGACGCCGGCGTCGTACAGCTGATGAATCAGCTTGCGCGCTGGCTCCAGCTCGTTGTCGTGGAGGATGGTGTTGATGGTGGTGAACACGCGCGCGTGGTAGCGCCGGGCGAACTCGACCAGTTCGGCGATTTCGCCGACTTCGTTGCAGGCGTTGTGGCGCGCGCCGAAGCTCGGGCCACCGATGTAGATGGCATCAGCGCCGTGCAGGATCGCTTCGCGGGCGATGGCCACGTCACGCGCAGGGCTGAGCAGTTCCAGGTGATTTTTTGGAAGGGACATGTCGTTATAGGTTCGGGCTGTCACGGTAGGGCGGCATTGTAACGGGGAAATGGGTGGGTGGCATGCTTTGGCTGCCGGGAGGTGTGTTGCCTGGGCCGGCCCCTTCGCGGGACAAGCCCGCTCCCACAGGTACGGCACCGTTCTCAAGGACAGCGGGGAATCTGTGGGAGCGGGCTTGCCCCGCGAAGAGGCCGGCCCAGTCAGCAGAGGCGGTTCAGAACTGATACTCCATCCCGGCTCCGGCATACCACGACCGCCCCGGCGCTGCTTCGTAGTAGCGGCCATTGCCATCGCCCACGATCACCGAGCCGACATACTGCCGATCCAGCAGATTGTCCAACCGCACCAGCTGATGGAACGTCCACGGCCCCACGTGCTGCTCGAACCGCGTTCGCCAGTTGAACACCGCATAACTCGGCGCGGCATGCTGGTCGTTGGTGTCTTCGACATACACCTTGCTGCGGTACTGCCCCTCAACCCCCATGCTGATGCCATCACGCGGCTTCCACACCAATTCGCCGAACAGGCTGCTACGCGGTACACCCGGCAGGTGGTTGCCCTTGTCGATGGTCGTGGTGCCTTGATTGAAGGCTTCGTCATAGGTGGCATCGAGCAAGGTGTAGGCCAGGTTGGCCTGCCACTGGGCGTTCAGTTCGCGCTGCACGCTCAGCTCGAAGCCACGGCGCAGAGTCTTGCCGGCATTACGGTAGCTGGTACGGCCACCTTCAGACGCCGCGACGACGAGCTCATCCTCCGTGCGGATTTCGAAAATAGCCGCATTGATCCGTGTACGGTCATCCGGGCGGGCTTTGATGCCAAGCTCGTACTGGGTGCTGGTGGCCGGCTCCAGGCCGAAGTTGAAGCCTTCAACAGCACCCGGTGCATAGGCCATTTCCGCCTGGGTCGGGGTCTCGAAGGCTTTGCCTGCACTGATGTAGCCATGCAGGTCGGGGGTGAAGGCGTACATCACCGACAAGGTCGGGGTGGTGCGCTGATACGTTTTCGAGCCGCTGGCATCGCCGTTGGACAGGAAGCGGTCGTCCACGTCCATTTCCATGCTGCTGTGGCGCAGGCCAGCATCGACGGTCCAGCGCTCCAGTTCCCAGTGCGCCTGCACATAAGGGTCGAGGCTGGTGGCGGTGTCTTTTTCGTCGCGGCGCAGTTCGCCTTTCACCCCCAGCGTGTCGCCGCTGAAGTTCTGGAAGCCTCGGCGGTCATCGCGGCTGCGGTCGTAATCGGCACCGAAGGTCAGCGTGAGGTTACCGGGCGCGGCGCTGATCGGCTGGATCCAGCGCAGGGTGCCGCCGTGGAACTCGCGGTCGAAATCGACCACGCCGCCGCCACGGTTGTTCGCCGGCGTGCCTTTGGGGATCGACAGGTACTGGATGACGCTGCGCTTGCCGGCATACAGGTTGAACTGCAAGGTCGCGTCGCCGAAGTAACGCTCGTAGTTCATGCCCACTTGCTGGTGGTGGATGCTCTTGCGCGTATTGTATTCCTCGGCACGCGACGACACCGAGCGCGGGTCGTGCTTGTAGGCGTCCCAGGTCTGGCCGAGCGGGTCTTCGGTGCCGTTCTGCTCCAGGGTGCTGAGGATCAGCGCCAGGCGGCTGTCTTCATCGGGCTTGACGTGGACCTTGGCGAAGGTCTGGTCGCGGCGTGCGGCGCTGTGATCGCGGTAGCCGTCGGTGTCCATGCGCGAAGCATCGACCAGAAAGCCCGCCTGTTCACTGCCGCCCTCGCTGTAGACGTGGTTCTTGTTGAAGCCATCGCTGCCGAAGGTGGTTTCGGCCCCGACCTTGGGCGGCCCCGAGCCATCGCGGGAGAACATCTGGATCACGCCACCGGCATTGCTGCCATAAATGGCCGAGGCAGGGCCGCGCAGCACTTCGATGCGCTCGGCTACGTCCAGGTTGAGCGAGGCCGCCTGGCCCTGGCCGTCCGGGGTACTGGCCGGGATGCCGTCGCTGAGTAGCTTGATGCCACGGATGCCGAAGGCCGAGCGAGCGCCATAGCCGCGCGAGGAAATCTGCAGGTCCTGGGCGTAGTTCTGGCGGTTCTGCACCACCAGGCCGGGGACGCGGTTGAGGGCTTCGGACAGGTTGACGCCCAGCTGGCCATCGGCGATCTGCGAACGGTCGACGGTGTCGATGGAGTAGGGCAGGTCGAAGCTGGGGTTGGGCGCGTAAGTGCCGGTCACCACCACCGGTTCGAGCAGGTTGAAGGTCGTGGCGGGTTCGGCATGGGCGAAGGCGCACAGGCCAAGAGAAGGCGCCAGGGCGCAGACGGCCTTGCGGCAAAAACGGTGAGACATCGAGAACAGCATTCCTGCTTGGATGGGGCCGCTTTGCGCCCCTTCGCGGGCAAGCCCGCTCCCACAAGGACCCCGCCGGTATAGAAATCAGCGCAGTCTCTGTGGGAGCATGCTTGCCCGCGAAGGGGCGCAAAGCGGCCCCAATGATCTTAAGGCAACAGTTTGATTAGCGTTTCGCGGCCATGGCGGTCACTTCCACGCGCATTTCCGGATAGGCCAGCGCAGCCACACCGACAGCCGCACGTACCGGCCAAGGCTTGCTGAAGAAACGCTGGTACACCTCGTTGAAGGCCGCGCGGTCGGCCATGTCGGTCAGGTAGATGGTCAGGTGCATGACGAGGTCCATGCCGCTACCAGCCTTTTCCAGCGCCTCTTTCAGCGCCTGCAGGGTGCTTTCGCTCTGCTGCTCGATATCGCCTTCGAGGTCGGCAGGGATCTGGGTAGTGACCAGAATGCCGTTGAACTCGGCGACGTCGGAAGAAATGGACTCGGCATCGGAATCCGGGGTGAAGACGAGGTTTGCCATGGGAGGTTTGCCTTGCAACGGAAGGAAAGGCGCAAGCCTACGCGAGCGCGGCGCAGGGGTCGAGCCGCAGGGCACCGTCTGGCCTGCGCGCATTGTAATAGCGCGCCATGGCCGTCAGAATCGCGCCGATTGTCGAGCAAGGGGTATGAGTTGAACGAACAGACATTGTCGATGCGCCTGGAGCGCGTCGCGGCGCATGTACCTCAGGGCGCGCGCCTGGCCGATATCGGCTCGGACCACGGCTACCTGCCGGTGGCCCTGGCGCTGCGTGGCGTGATCGAAGCGGGTGTGGCCGGCGAAGTGGCGCAGACGCCCTACGCGTCAGCCCAGCGCAACGTACGCAGAAATGGCCTGCAGGAACGCATCACCGTTCGCTTGGCTGACGGCCTGGCCGCAATCGAAGCGCAAGACCGCATCTCGGCGGTCAGCCTCTGCGGCATGGGCGGCAAGACCATGTGCGAAATCCTCGAACGGGGCAAGGCGCACCTCAACGGCCGCGAGCGGTTGATCCTGCAGCCCAACGGCGACGAGCGCGAGCTGCGTACCTGGCTGATGGATAACGGCTACCGGATCGTGGCTGAAGAGTTGTTACGCGAAAACCGCTTCGACTACGAGATCATCGTGGCCGAACCGCAAGGGGCGGTGGCCTATAGCGAAGAAGAGCTGTATTTCGGCCCGCTGTTGATGCGTGAGAAAAGCCCGGCATTCATCACCAAGTGGCAGCGCATGTTGCGCCAGAAGCAGCAGGCCCTGGCCAACTTCGAACGGGCCCGGGATGCGATCCCGCAAGATAAGCTGCGTACCTTCACCACGCAGGCGAGTTGGATCACCCAGGTGCTGGCCTGAATCACAGCTGCGAGCAGTTACGCATCTCGCGGTAATTGACTTCGCGGGTCTGACCTTGATGGTCGACATAAACCATGTGCGCGGTGCCGATCTGGCAGTCGGCAGCGTTGCTGGCCGGAGTGATCGAGATGACCTTGGCCACGTCCAGCGGCATGCCGTATTCGTAATTCGCGCTATTGCTGGCGACCGACTGGCTGGCGGATTGATCGGCCAGGGCGCCGAACGACGCAAAGGCGGCAGACAGTACGAGCAGGGCAATCGAGCGTTTGATGTTCATGGCAGGCTCCTTTTCGATGTTTTACCAATGATGTATTCATTGGCCATGCACAATAAATGGGCTAAGCCGTGATAGATTCCTGCCTGCAACGTACGAATAAGAACGCACAAGGAGCCGAGCCCCATGGATATGCTGCATGCCATGCGTACCTTCGCCCGGGTCGTGGAATGCGGCAGCTTCGCCGCCGCCGCCAACGCCCTGGACATCTCTGCCGCGCAGGTGTCGCGGATCGTCGCCGAGCTTGAGAACCAGCTGCAGACCCGCCTGCTGCACCGCACCACGCGGCGCCTACGCATGAGCGAAGCGGGCGAACGCTTTCTTGAACGTTCGCGACAGATCATGCTGCTGACCGAAGAGGCCGTGGGCGAGGCCCGCGGCGCACATCTCACCCCGCGTGGCCGGCTGCGCCTGCATTGCCCGCATGGCCTGGGGATGTTGCTGATGCCGCTGGTGGCCGGCTACAACGCCCTGTGCCCGGAGGTGGTGATCGAGCTGACCCTGTCGCAGCGCAACCCCGACCCGCTGGCCGAAGGGCACGATGTGGTGATCACCGTGGACGAAGCGCTGCCTGACTCGCAGTTGATCGCCGTGCCGCTCGGCAATATCTTCAGCATCCCCTGCGCTGCGCCCAGCTATCTGGAGGCCCACGGGGTGCCGCAACGGCCACAGGAGCTGCACGAGCACCGCTGTCTGCGCATGGCCTATCCGATGTATGAAGGTGACTGGGTGTTCCCGGAGGGCCTGGATCATTGTGTGATCGCCCCGCGCGACAGCTTCCTGACCAACGTCGCCGACGCGATGCTGGTGGCCAGTGAATTGGGCATGGGGATCGGGCTATTGCCGTTCTATACGGCCAGCCAGGCGATCGAGCAAGGCCGCTTGCGGCGGTTGTTGGCGCCGTACCGGTTACGGGAGAGTGCGTTGTATGCGATCTACCCGTCGCGGCATTACCTGGATGCCAAGGTGCGGACCTGGATCGATTATCTGAAGGAACAGCTACCGGCACTGTTTGCGGGGCATGAGCGGATTGTCGATGACTCGCAGTATTGGCGGTGAGTCAGTAATGCCCCTTTCGCGGGCAAGCCCGCTCCCACAGGGAACCCGCTGTCCTTGAGAACTGTGCAGTACCTGTGGGAGCGGGCTTGCCCGCGAAGAGGACAGTGAAGCCATCATCAGTGCCCATATTTCCCCACCAGGCTCTGGGCTCCTAAGGCGTGCCCTTGTAGCAGTTCCATCAACCCACTGCGATCCAGCCCCTCAGGCAATGTCCCAATGGGGATATCGGTAGCAATCAATGTCAACGCATAGTGATGCGGATTGTCCCCGGCCGGTGGACAAGGCCCACGATAGTTGAGGGTGCCGCGCGAATTGCGCCCCACCATCACCGCCTGAGTGGTCAACGCAAACTTGCCTTCTTCCAGGCCATCGAGTTCAGGATCGATGTTGTAGGCCAGCCAATGCACCACGCCGATGCCCTTGCCGCCGTCGGGGTCGAACATCACCAGGGCCAGGGAACGGGTGCCTGCAGGAAGGTTTTTCCAGCTCAGCTGCGGCGTACGCTCTTCGCCCGCGCCACAGGCCGGGTCAGGCCCGACCTGCTGCAAGGCGATGACACCGCCATCGGTGAATGAAGACGAACTGATAGACATTGCACCGGAGCCACTGCCAGCCGCCAGTGCAGCACCCGGCAACAGCGCGGCGAACAGCCAGGGTTTGAAGTTCATGGCGATTCCTAAGCGAGGCGACTGGCCGCAGTGTAGTCCAGGCTGCCGTCAGCGGCTGTCCTGGTCCTCGGCGGTCCCGCCGCTGTGCCCGGCACCGGAGCCTGTCGCTTCGCCGGTGCTGTTGGAGCCACCTGCAGCACCGTCTGCCGCGTCGCTGCCGGTGTCGGCACTGTCGTTGTCCTGGCCACTGCCGGGGCTGTTTACGCTGCTGCCTTCACCAGCGGTCTTGCCGCCTTGCTGGTCGGTTTTCGGGTAAGCGTCGGTGTTGGTGTTGGACGTGTCGGAAGCGGCGAAGCTGGTAGCCGAGCCGAGGCCCAAGGCGATGGCGAGCAGCAGCGGGAGCGGGCGAATGCGGATCATGGCGAATCTCCTGTGCGGATGATCTGTCATTCGTTTGGCTTGAGCATGGGGGCAGGGTGCCCGCTGGGCGACGGGCGGTCAGAAAAAAGGCCGCAAAAGCGGCCTTCAAACTTAGTCGACTTGCGCGCGCGGCGCAGGCGCTTCGGCAGGCTGCAGTGGCGGATGCTCCTGCGGGTGCTCTTGCGCCGCATGCATCAGGTCTTCGGTCACCCGCAGCTCGGCGCCGGTCGGCGAGAAAGTGGTCGAGGCCGTGAAGGGCGCCGGATGCTCCGCCGCCGGGCGTTTGCCACGGCGCCAGAGGAAGAAGCACACCATGCCCAGGTTGACCACGGCAAAGGCCCAGAACAGCCCGGCCTCGCCAAATTCGGTCATCGCTGGCGAAATCGCCAGCGGCGCCATGGCCGAACCCAGCGAGTTGATCAGCAACAGGCCCTGGATCATCGGTACCAGTGCATCCGAAGGTGCACGGTCGGCGGCGTGGCTGACCGCCACCGGGTACAACGTGAACACGCCGCCACCGAGCAGGAACAGCATGGCCGGCAGCAGCGGCGACTGCGAGGGCAGGAACACGGTGATCAGCGACAGCACCACGCACAGTGCGGCCAGGGCGATCAGTACATCCTGGCGGTCCTTGCGATCGGACCAGCGCCCTACCGGGTACTGCAACAGCATGGCGCCGAGGATGACCCAGGCCATCATGTTACCGACTTCACCCACGTCCAGGCCGATGCGCTGCAGGTAGAGCGGCAGCAGCGCATAGATGCCTGCAATGGCCACGCCCGAACCGAAGCAGCCGACCAGGCCCGATGGCGCAACCCCGAGCAGCTGGCGTGGCTTGAGCGGCTCGACCTGCTCCAGCAGCGGCGACACCCGTGGCAGGATCACGATCGGCAGCACCGACAGCGCGGCAAGCATGCCGGCCAGCATGAACGGCGCGCTGTCGCCCAGGTGGGTGATTTCGCCAAGGCCGGCCTGGGCGATCACCCCGGCGCCGTAGAAGGCGATCATGTACAGCGCCAGCAGACGCCCGCGGATCTTCGCGTCACCGGCCAGCAGCAACCAGCTCTCGATCACCAGGAACACGCCCACGGCGGCCCAGCCGTTGATCAGGCGCAGGATCGACCACCAGGTGGTGTCGTAGAACAGCCCTTGCAGCAGGATGGTGGCGGCGATCAGCGCGGCGAAGCTGGTATAGGCGCGGATATGGCCGATGCGCAGGATCAGGCGGTCATTGAAGATCGCGCCAAGGGTCAGGCCGAGGAAGTAGCTCGACGAGACGATACCGATCATCGTCGCCGATTCACCGGCAGCGCCCAGGCGCAGGGTGGTCAGGGAAGACATGAAACCATTGCCCAGGGCGATGATGAACAGCCCGAGCAGGGGTGCCAGCGCCATGGCCAGCAAACGCGGAGACATACATACCTCAAGTTGGAGTGGCGGTAGGGGACGCCTCTTCGAACGCGCACGCCAAACAGGCCCGATAGGGGCCGGAGGGGTGCACGGGTGTGCCTGGGCTGGATGCGACCTGGGCAAGACTCAACCGCTGGGCCTTTGAGGAACTGGGCCGGGCGGGGTCGGTTGAGCCTATTTCACATGGGCTGCATGTGTTCAGGCCTGGACTCTGTCGTTGCTGCCGGTTGCCACCGTTCAAGGCGACGGGCGAAAAGGAGGCGCGATTCTACGGGTTGCGCACGATTTGCCCAAGAGGTTACGGGCTGCGACCAGACGCCGCAGGGTGGAATGCGACAGCTTTGTGCCCGGATTCGACATCTTCAGCGCACCCCGTGGTAGCCACTGTCTTGCTCAAACGTTAAAAAGTTGCGCGATCCCGTGGGAGCGGGCTTGCCCCGCGAACACGGGCGAAGCCCGTGCCATGCAGCGCGGTGCCTGCTTCGCGGGACAAGCCCGCTCCCACAGAGATCGCGCAGCCCCATCATTTATCGAACAAGCGCTCGTGTACCCAGCCCTTTTGGGTCAGCACCATTGCCCGCGTTTCCTTGGCCGGCGTATCGTTGGTGGCCACAGCCTCGCTCAGCTGGCGAATGCTGTCTTTCACTTCTTGCCTAGCCGCCCATTCCGGCAAGCCGGTGATCTTGTAGGCATAGGTCACCTCGGAAATCGTCTGGCCCATCATCTCGCCCGGCTCGGTGAACCCTTCGATTGCGGTGACCTGCGCCTTGCCGAAGCACAGCCCGCCACGGGTACTGCCGTTGAGCATCTTCTGTGCGTCGGCCTTGTAGTACTTGCGGCCTTCGTCGGTCAGGTCGTAGGCATAGTAGATGTCGGTGCGGGCGGGTTGCCACAGGCGTTTTGGCACCTCGGTGCGGGAGATTTCCTTCTCGCTGACTACCCCGACCTGCGCCAGTGCATGCAGCGCTTTGTTGGTGCCGTCGACGTCGAAATCCTGGGTCTTGGTAGGGAACGAACCGACTACGAAACACTGCGGGTACTGGGTATCGAGGTAGGCTTGGGCGGCCTTCTGGAAAGTGGCTTCGCTGGCACCCTTGTTGTCCGAGCAGCCGGCCACGGTGGCCAGCAGGGCCAGCGGTACGATCTTCCTGTACATGATCGAGCGTCCTTGGATTGCGAAGATAAAACCGATGGGTCGGAATTAGAACCCACGGTTTAGAGCGGCGCAATCATGGCAAGTCGGCATCGGGAAGGGGTTCTCACTTGGTGCGGTGGTCAATACGGGTATCGATGCTGACCACCACCGACATGCCTGGCCGCAGGTGCCTCGCCTCGGGCTGGTCGGCATCCACGGTGATACGCACGGGAATGCGCTGGGCGATCTTGACGAAGTTGCCGGTGGCGTTGTCGGCCTGAAGCAAGGCGAATTCGGAGCCGGTGGCCGGTGAAATCTGCTGCACATGGCCGCGCAGCTTCAGGTGGTTCAGCGCATCGACGGTGAACGTCACTGGCTGGCCGATGCGCACATCAGCCATCTGGGTTTCCTTCATGTTGGCGATCACCCACAGGGTGTCGGGCACCAGGGCCATCAGTTGCGCGCCGGAGTTGACGTAGGCGCCCAGGCGCGTGCCGATCTGCCCAAGTTGGCCATCGCGCGGCGCCGTCACCCGGGTGTTGTCCAGGTCGATGCGGGCGAGCTCCACCGCTGCCTTGGCGTTTTCCACCGAAGCCTCCAGCGCGGCGCGGTTGACGATAACCGTCTCGCGGTCCTGGCGAGCGATGGCCAGCGCGGCCTTGGCCTGGGCCAGGGTAGCGACGGCGGCGGCCTGGCTGGCCCGGGCCAGATCAAAATCGCTGCGGGACACCGAGCCATCGCTGACCAGTGCCTGGCTACGGCGCAGGTCAGCACGGGCCTTGTCGGCCTGCGCCGCAGCATCACCGATGGCGGCCTGGCGTTGGGCGATGGTGGCGTCGGCACTGTTGCGCTGTTGCAGGTTGTTGGCCAGCGCTGCCTGTTGTTGCTGCAGTTGAGCAACGGCCTGGGCCAGGCGCTGCGTGTAGATGCGATCGTCGAGTTGCACCAGCAGGTCACCCGCCTTGACGAACTGGAAGTCATGCACCGGCACATCAACGACGTAGCCGCTCAACTGCGGCCCGATGATCGTCACCTGGCCACGCACCAAGGCATTCTCGGTGCTTTCGATGGCACTGCTGAACGGCGGCAGTTGCCAGGCATAGAGCACCAGCATGATGCCGACGAGGCCCACGCTGGCGAACAGGATCGACGACAGGATGCGCACCCGCCGCGAGCGTACCGGGCTGGTCGGTTCGCTGGGCGGCGTGGTGCCCTCCGGGGTTTCGGCGAGGGCGGTGGTGGTGGTCGTGCGGGTCTCTTCGGTCATCGGTTGGCAGTACCGCTTGTGGCGTCGGGTGAAGCGGCCTGGCGGGCGGAGTACCACAGCCAGGATCCGCGAATGCAAATCCAGATCATGGTGAGCACGGCAATGCAGCCGATCAACATGAACACATCGTTGTAGGCCATTATGTTGGCCTCCCGGGTCGCGGCACTGGCCAGCACTCGCATGCCGGCCTCGCTGCGCAGGGCCGGGTCGGCGAGTATGCCGGCATAGCCGCCGCCACCGCTTTGCACGCGGGCGTTGACCAGCGGTTCGAGGTAGCTGAGGCGGTCCATCAGGTGGCTGGAGTGAAACTTTTCGCGCCAGGTCTGGAAGGTGCCCAACAGCGCCGCGCCTATCAGCCCACCGAGGTTATTGCAGATGCCGAACAGCACCGAAAAGCTCACCAGGTTGCGCGGGTTGGCGCGCACGTGGCTGATCCCCAGGGCCATGGATGGGCCGAGGAAAAAGGTGCTGCCAAAGGCCAACAGAAACTGGCTCAGGTACATCTGCGCCGGGCGGGTCAGGTTGCTCGAACTGCTGTCCATGAACGCCCCGGTGGCCATCGCCAACAGCGAGATGAACAGCGGGATCACCAGGTGATTGGGGTTGATGGTCAGTGCGCTGCTGGCCAGGCCCACCACCGCGCCGAGCAGCATGACCCCGTACAACGTGCGCATCTGCTCGCTGCCCATGTTCAACACTTGCAGAAAACCGACGGCGCCAGTGGATTGTTCGGAGGTGACCATGCGGATCAATATCACGCACAAACCCAGGCGGATGATCGCGCCACTGCCCAGCCAGCGGGTCATCAGTAGCGGGTTCTGACGGTTGTGCTCGATCGCCAGGCCACTGAAGATCAGAGCGATGGACGCCGCCAGGGCGACGCCGATCCACGCTGCGTCCAGCCACCATTCGATGCGCCCCAGCGACAGCGCCGCGCAGAGCAGGGCAGTGCCGCTGGCCATCAGGGTGAAGGTGAGGAAGTCCAAGGGTTCGAAGGTCTTGAAGCGGTCCCCCGGCGGCAACTTGAGCAGCAGCACACAGCCCAGCGCCGCCAACGCCAGGCCCAGTTCGAACAGGTACAGGCCGCGCCATTCGGCAATCTGCAACAGGTCTTCGGAAAAGATCCGCGCCAGCGGCAGGGCCAATTGCGAGGCACCCAGGCCCAGCACCATTGCCTTGAGCCGCCACTGCGCCGGGAACGCCTGAATCATGTAGTAAAGGCCCAGCGAACTGAGCGCGGCGCCGACCATGCCGTGGGCCGCACGCACAGCGATGGCCGAGTTGAGGTCGTTGACGAACAGGTGGGCGAAGGTAACCAGGGCGTAGAGCACCAGGAACACCTCGGTGAACGCGCGCAGGCCGAACTGCTGGCGAAACTTGACCAGCAGCAGATTGATCGAGACGTTGGTCATGACGTAGGCGGCGGGCAACCAGGCCATTTCTGCGGTGGTCGCGCCCAGCGCGCCCTGCAGGAACACCAGGTTGGCGGTGACCAGCGCGTTGCCCAGGCCGCCGGTGATCGCCACCAGCAGGCCGACCACGCCGAAGGCCAGGCGTTTGCCCGGGGTGTGCAGGGGCGTGGAAGGGGAGCCGGGCAGGCTGGGCTGTTCGTGCGGCAGCCACTGGCGGGGGGCGTATTTGTCCATGGCGAAGACTGTACTTGAGGGGACAAGACCTTGAAAGATGCCTGATCGATTGCGGTGATTTCTTCGCGGCTAAAGCCGCTCCCACTGGCACAGCGCAGCCCTCAAGGGAAGTGGAGGACCTGTGGGAGCGGCTTTAGCCGCGAAAAAATCACCGCCGACCTCGGGTCAACCGCCCACCACCATCGATGTAAACGGCGCCACATACGCCTGCAAGGTCACCAGGCAACCCACCAGGATCGCCAGGATGATCGAGTGAAAGAACACATAGCGCAGGATCTCGCCCTCATGCCCATACCAACGGGTAGCGGTGGAGGCTACGACGATGGACTGCGCATCGACCATTTTGCCCATCACCCCGCCGGAACTGTTGGCCGCCGCCATCAGCACCGGGCTCAGCCCCAGCTGTTCCGCGGTGACCCGCTGCAAGCCGCCGAACAGCACGTTGGAGGCCGTGTCCGAGCCGGTCAGTGCCACGCCCAGCCAGCCGAGCAGGGTGCCGAACATCGGGTAGAAGATCCCGGTGGCGGCAAACGCCAGGCCCATGGTAGCGTCCAGGCCCGAATAACGCGTCAGAAAACCCAGCGCGAGCATGGCGACGATGGTGATCAGCGAATAGCGCACCACCCATAAAGTGCGCAGGTACTGGCGGCCCAGCTGCAGCGGCGAATAGCCCATCAGCAAGCCGCCGAGGATCGCCGCCAGGAAGATGCCGCTGCCCGTGGCGGTGAACCAGGTGAACTTGTACTGGGCGTCTTCTTTCTTCGGCGTGGCCACCACGGGCGGGACCTTTTCGATCTGCTGGTGGATCGCATCGAAGGTGAACACCGGCGCAAACACCGGGTTGGCTTCGCGCAGCGGCTTGCCCTGCGGGTCGAGCATGGCCACGCCGCTGGCCGGGTCGAGTGCCGGGCGGGTGTCGAACAGGTTCTTGAAGCTGGCCGTACCCCAGGCGAACACGAACACGGTGAGGATGATCCATGGCATCCAGGCCTTGAGCACACTGCGCTGGTCGCTTTGGGTAAAGGTTGCAGTGGCGCCTGGCCTGTCGTCCGGCTCGACCTTGGAGTTGTCGACACGCCCGGTCAGCGCTGCCGAGGTGTGCACGGTGGCGGGCTTCCACACACGCAGGAAACCGGTCAGGCAAGCCATGGAGATCAGCGCGGCGATCACGTCCACCAACATCGGCCCATGGTAATTCGAGACGACGAACTGCGGCACAGCGAAACTGACCCCGGCCACCAGAATCGCCGGCCACACTTCGAGCATCTTGCGCCAGCCGGCAAACGCCCAGATCAGCCAGAACGGCACGATCACCGAGAAGAACGGCAATTGCCGGCCGACCATGGCCGACAGTTCCATTTCATCCAGCCCGGTCACCTTGGCCAAGGTGATGATCGGCGTGCCTAGCGCACCGAAGGCCACAGGCGCAGTGTTGGCGATCAATGCCAGGCCCGAGGCCGCCAGCGGTGAGAAGCCCAGGCCGATGAGGATGGCCCCGGTGACCGCCACCGGCGTGCCGAAGCCCGCCGCGCCCTCGAAGAAGGCGCCAAAGCAGAAGGCGATCAACAGCAGTTGCAGGCGGCGGTCGTCGGTAATGCGCGCCAGTGAGTCCTGCAGCACCTTGAACGAGCCGTTCTCGGTGGTGAGCCGGTGCAGGAAGATGATATTGAGCACGATCCAGCCAATCGGCAGCAGGCCGTTGGCTGCGCCGTACAGTGCAGCAGAGCCGGCCATGCTGGCCGGCATGCCGAAGGCGATGATCGAGATCAGTAGCGCCGAGCCCAGGGCGAGCAGCGCGGCGATGTGGGCTTTGATATGGAAGAACGCCAATGCTGCCAGCATCACCACCACCGGGACGGCGGCCATGAGGGTAGAGAGCACGGGGCTTGAGAACGGATCGTAGATTTGCTGCCAGACCATTTGCCACCTCGATTGTTGTTGTGTGAGGTTTCGCACGCTATTGGGCAGGTGGCATTTGCAGATGCCAGGGGGAGTATAGGAAGGATTTTGTCTACGGAAGATGTTGTGACTTCACCGGCCCCTCGCGGATAGATCCGCTCCTACAGCGATAAACCTGTAGGAGCGGATTTATCCGCGAAAGGGCCGCTACAAGCTCTACAAGGCCCTGGCCAGAAACGCGGCCGTGCGGCTGTCTCCACACCGGGCAACCGCCTCTGGCGTGCCACTCACCACAACCGTCCCCCCCGCATCCCCGGCCCCCGGCCCGATATCGATCACCCAGTCGCTCTGCGCCACCACGCGCATGTCATGCTCGACCACCACCACGCTGTGGCCACCCTCGACCAGTCGGTTCAGCTGCACCAGCAGCCGGTCGATATCCTGCGGGTGCAGCCCGTTGGTAGGCTCGTCCAGCACATACAGCGTGGCGCCACGGGCCAGGCGTTGCAGCTCGGTGGCCAACTTGATCCGCTGCGCCTCGCCGCCGGACAGCTCGGTGGCCGGCTGGCCCAGGCGCAAATACCCCAGCCCGATGTCCTGCAAGACCTGCAGGCAACGTCGCACCGATGGTTGTTCGGCGAACACGTCAAGTGCCTGGTCGACGGTCAACTGCAGCACTTGAGCGATATTCATCCCTTGCCAACTAACGGCCAGGGTTTCGGGGTTGTAGCGTGCGCCATGGCAAGTCGGGCAGGGCGCGTAGACGCTGGGCATGAACAGCAGTTCGACGCTAACGAAGCCTTCGCCCTCGCAGTTTTCACAGCGGCCTTTGGCGACGTTGAACGAGAACCGCCCGGCATCGAAGCCAGAAGCTTTGGCCTGCTCGGTGGCGGCGAACAGCTTGCGCACGTGGTCGAACAGCCCGGTGTAGGTGGCGAGGTTGGAGCGTGGCGTGCGGCCGATAGGCTTCTGGTCGACTTGCACCAGCCGCTTGATACTGTCCAGGCCCGCCGTGACGCGGCCTGTGCTGGACTGTTCAGGCTCATCCTCCAGGCTCTGCTCCTCAGGCTCGGCACGCTGCGCGGCATGACCCAGGTGTGCACCGACCAGTTCCAGCAACGCCTGGCTGACCAGGCTGGACTTGCCCGAGCCGGATACACCGGTCACGGAGGTGAAGCAACCCAGTGGAAATCGGGCACTGAGATTGTCGAGGTTATTGCGGGTAATGCCCTCCAGCTGCAACCAGTCGCGGGCGTTGCGTGGCTCGCGTTCGGCACGCTGTTGCTCGGCGAACAGGTAAGCGGCGGTACGTGATGCCGCGACCTGCTGCAGCCCTGTAGGCGGGCCGCTGTACAGCACTTGCCCGCCGTGCTCGCCAGCTGCCGGGCCGACGTCCACCAGCCAGTCGGCGCGGCGCATGGTGTCCAGGTCGTGCTCCACCACGTACACCGAATTACCGTCGTGCTTGAGCCGTTGCAGCGCGTCGAACAACGCTTCGCTGTCGGCCGGGTGCAGGCCGGCTGAGGGTTCATCGAGCACGTAGATCACGCCGAACAGTTGCGAATTGAGCTGGGTGGCCAGGCGAAGGCGTTGCAGCTCGCCCGAGGACAGCGTCGGCGTGCTGCGCTCCAGCGCCAGATAGCCAAGGCCCAGGTCGATCAATGGCGCAAGGCGTTCGAGCAGCTCGTGGGCGATGCGCTGGGCCGCCAAGCGCTTCTCCAGGGTCAGGGTGTCTTCGTGCTGTTCCAGATAACCGGGCGCGGCGACCGTGCGCAACACATCGGCCAGTGCCTGCAACGGCAGGCGGGAAAGCTCGCCGATGTCACGGCCGGCAAAGGTCACCGCCAGCGCTTCGCGCTTCAGGCGCTTGCCCTGGCACAGCGGGCAAGGGCTCGGGCGCATGAACTGCGAGACGCGCTTGCGCATCTGCGCGCTCTGCGAATGCATGAAGGTGTGCATGACGTAGCGCCGGGCGCCGCTGAACGTACCTTGGTAGCTGGGCTCGAGCTTACGCTTGAGCGCGGTGCGGGTTTGCGCCGGCGTCAGACCGGCGTACACCGGCACGGTGGGCGTTTCGTCGGTATAGAGGATCCAGTCGCGCTGGTCCTGCGGCAGGTCGCGCCACGGCGTGTCGACGTCATAGCCCAGGGTTACCAGGATGTCGCGCAAATTCTGCCCCCCCCAGGCCATCGGCCAAGCCGCCACAGCGCGCTCGCGAATGGTCAGGGAAGGGTCGGGGACCATGGTCGCCTCGGTAACCTCATAGACCCGGCCCAAGCCATGGCACTCGGGGCAGGCGCCCTGCGGTGTGTTCGGCGAGAAATCCTCGGCATACAGCATCGGCTGCCCGGCCGGGTAACTGCCGGCGCGGGAATAAAGCATCCGAATCGAGCTGGACAGGGTCGTCACGCTGCCCACCGAGGAGCGTGCGCTGGGTGTGCCGCGCTGCTGTTGCAGTGCCACAGCCGGGGGCAGGCCTTCGATGGCGTCGACGTCTGGCACGCCGACCTGATCTATAAGGCGTCGAGCATAGGGCGCGACCGATTCGAAGTAGCGCCGCTGGGCTTCAGCGTAGAGGGTGGAGAAGGCCAGCGAGGATTTGCCCGAGCCGGACACACCGGTGAATACCACCAGCGCATCCCGGGGGATGTCGACGTCGACGTTCTTGAGATTGTGCTCGCGGGCGCCACGGACACGGATGAAGCCTGGCGGGGCAGGGTGGCGTGGCGGCATGGGGGCGGTCCTTGGCGATTGGCGAACGCTCAAGTTAGCAGCATTTGTGCGGGCTGTACCGGCCCCTTCGCGGGGAGGCGATGCAGGGTCAGGACCGCTGCTCGCGCGTCCCCAGCACATCGCGAATGTTGTCCACCACATTACTGTCCTTGATCACATCGCTCAGCCAACCTTCCAGCGGCATGTTGCCCCACTTGATGGCACGTTCGATCAGGTAGGGCACCGGGCTTTGCGGCTCGCTCTGCTTGAAGAACTGAGCAATGCCCGCGAGCATGGTGAAGGCCTCGTCTCGGGTCAGTGGGGTGGTGCGCATCGCAGCAGGGGGCGCTACCCGGGCGGGGCTGTTCATCGCTTCTCCTGGCTCGGCGGGCGCTTGGATTTCTTCAACAGGTTCGGGTTGCGCCACCGCTGCAGGGTGCAGTTCGATGCCGCGATCCTTGAGCAGCTTCTCCGCCAGCTGACTGGCCCGCGAAAGCATGTCGGCCAGGCTGGCGAAGCTCGGGGCTTCGGCGCCGAACAGGCGGTCAGCGGTCGCTTGCAAGCGCTGGCAGGCCTGCAGGCTGGCGGCGATCTGCAGGGCTTTGCTGCGCAGGTAGTCGCTGTCGCTGAGGACCACCGAACGCTGGAAGATCTCGGCGTTGATCTTGCCTTCGTTGAGCGCGGTCTGCATCGCCTTGGGGTTTTGCAAGGCGAGGTTTTCTACATGGCGTGATTCGTCGTAACGCAGCACGCCGAAATGCTGCCCTTGGGTAATGGGCAAGCCACCGGCAATGTCGGTGAGCGTCGTCTTGAGCCAGGACAGCCGCGCGGCGCGCTCGTCCAGGCCGTCTTCGAGCGATGGATAGGCGGTGTCCCAGAAGGTTTCCAGGATCCGCTCCGTCAGGGTGAGGCCGAAGGTAATGCCTTCGAAATGATCGCGCTGGGCCAGGCCTTCGTTGAGCCAGGCCACCAGCATCAGATCCTTGCTCTGTTGCGCAAGCCCCTGGGCCGAGAGGTTGATGACCTTTTCCCAGTCAGCGGTCTTCAGGTCGGTTTGCCAGTCGCCCTGGGTCAGGTAGTCGGGATCTGCCCGGCGCGCCTCCTTGATCTGGTCGAACAAGGCAGAGAAGCTCAAGTCTTCGCCGCTGCCACCGTCGATCGGCGCGGTCAGCTCGGCCAGCGAAAGGTCGTTGAGGAATTCAGGCATAAAACACTCTGATCAGGGTTGGAACAACGTGCCGGGCTACCCGGCACGCCGCAGGATATGGGCCGCTTGCGCAGCCCATGACACGCAAGTGCTTAGGCGAACACTTTGTTCGCGGTGCGGTCCCAGCCACCGACGATGTTGCCGCCAGCCTGGCCGTCGGTACGGTTCTGCTGGGTGTAGGTGGTCTTGATGCGGGCGAAGTTGAAGCTGATTTCTTCGATCGGCAGGTCGCTGACTGCCTTGTCTTCGCCGCCCTGGTTGCCACCGGCCAGGAACTTGACCGACGACACTACCACTTCTTCCATGTCGATGGTCAGGTAGGTGACCTTGTCACCACCGGCACGGTTGACGTTCAGCTTCAGCTTGGCGATGTGCTTGCCGGTGCAGCAGTGTTCGAACAGTTTGGCCGAAGCCTTGTCGACCGCCTTGCGGATCTTGAAGTCGCTCAGGGCAACACGCTCGGAGGACGCACCGCCCGAGGAGCTGGCGGTAGCCGAGGTGGCCTGGGTGGCGCCGTACTCGTAGCCCAGCACTTCGATCCAGTCCTTGTGCTTGTCGTCCAGTACTTCGCCTGGGATGCCGTCGATTTGGATATACGCGTCAAAAGCCATTGTGAAACTCTCCATTAACATCAATTAAAGGTCGCTCATGCGTCCCTTTGTGTTGACCCCTGTGACCGGCGTCAGCAGAGGTAGCTTGCCGCCACCCGGGCCTCCTCCTGTGAGGCCCGAGTGGCCGGTTCTTGCAGCGCGTCCTTAGTTGAGGCCGCGCACTTCGATTTCGACCCGGCGGTTGGGCTCCAGGCACTTGATCAATTGCGCCCGCGCTTGCTGCATGTCGCAGTTGACCAACGGCTTACGGCTGCCTTCACCCTGGGCCGTTACCAACTCGGCGGGCACGCCTTTGCCGACCAGATAGGTACGGATGGTCTGCGCCCGTTGTCGGGAAACTTGCAGGTTGCCTTGGGCATCGCCCAGTTGGTCGGCGTGGCCCGAGATGACGATCTTGCCGATATTCGGGGTGTTCAGCAGCTTGCTGGCGATTGCGCTCAGCTGGCTCTGGCCTTCGCTCTTGAGGCTTTGGAAATCAGCGCGAGCGAAGGCAAACAGCGTGTCGGACTCCAGGGTGATGGTTTCGATCGAGCGCAACGATTGGTTCAGCAGGCTGTTGATGTAGTTGCGCGAGCTGGACATCAGGAACGCGTTATCGAGAATGCGCGGCGCGTCTTGCTCGCGGATCTGGTCGCTGTAGAACACGATCTGTCGGCTGGCATACGCGTAATCCTGGTTGGCGGCGCCTTCACTGCCGGCGGCAATCATGCTCTTGCCACTGTGGCGGGCAATCGCCGGGTACCAGTAATCCGGCAGGTGCGCCTTGAGGAACGCCGGATCGGCCTTTTCCCGCTGGGCTGGCGAGAGCATCACGTAGGTATCCAGCGCCGCCGTGCCGAAGTCGGCGATCGACTGGGCGCGGTTGTCATGCGGGAGCGCCTCGGCCTCTACGCTGTCTACCCCGGTGACCGGCTGCAGCTCGCGGGAATTGCGCTGGTAGACCTTGAGCGTAGGCAACAGGGATAGCGTGCGGGTGAGGTTGTCTGCGGTAGGCTTGAGCATCACCTTCTGCAGCGTGGCGAAGTAATGCTTGCGCAGCACTGGCTCCACGGCATGACCCTGGTACAACCCCAGGCGCATGCCAAGCGGCACCGCTTGTTCGTGGTGTTGCTGGTAGTAGTGCGCGGCCCAGAAACGCAGGCGGTCGAGGCTTTGCCAGGCGGCGTATCGGCCAGGATCGGTTTGGTCAGCGCGCTTGGCCTGGGCCAATTCGTCGGCGATGGTGTCAAGTGTGGTGCGGTTGTTGACGTAGGACCAGCCCCACAGGCTGCACAGCAGCAGGCCCGTCAAGCTCGCGGCGCCCACCCAGGCGGCCTTGCGCCGGCGTTCGCGGTGGTTGCTGGTGTACAGCGCGACCAAATGCTGGTCGGGGATGATCACTTTGCGGAACAGGCTGTTGATAAACAGTGGCGCTGGCTGGCTGCCACCACTGGCCGCGCCATCGCCAGTTTCCAGGGCAAAGCGCTCGGCCACATGCTGGCCGTGGCTGCCCCACTGGGTTTCGTCGGCTTCCAGCGCGGCAGTGAAGTAGAAGCCACGTAGCAGTTCGGCATTCTGGTAGGGGTTGGCGCGTAACAGGCTGTCGACGAACTGTTGCAAGCGCGGCTTGAGCGCCGCCAGCTCAAGGGGAAAGCGGTAGGCCGCGTTGTTCTGCCGGGTGACCTGGATGTCCTGCTGCACCAGTTGTTGGCCCGCCACCTGTTGCCAGTAGTCGGTCAGCTCGTCCATGGCCTTGCCAAAACGTTGGCCCCAGTCTGCCTGTTCGAAGGCTTTGTGCGAGAAAGTCTTGCCCATTACCTCGCCACGCGCGCTGTCGTCCAGCTGGCGATAGAAGGGGGTGAAACCCGGGATCAGGTCACACTTGGTGAATACCAGGTAGATCGGCAGGCGTACTTCAAGCAATGTGCAGCTTTCCTGGATGCGTTCGCGCAGGCGCTTGGCCACCCGTTCCTGGTCCTCGGCCGAACCGTGCAGGATGTCGTCGATGCTGACGCTGACGATCAGGCCGTTGAGCGGGCGGCGCTGGCGGTGCTGGCGCAGCAGTTGCAGGAAACCGCGCCATTTGCCGGCCTCTTCAGGGCTGTTCATGTAGCGCCCGGCGGTGTCCAGCAGGACAGCTTCGGAGCTGAAGAACCAGTCGCAGTTGCGCGTGCCACCCAGGCCTGCCACGCGTGCGCCCTCGCGCTCGGCATAGGGGAAATTGAGCCCCGACTGGAGGATCATGGTGCTCTTGCCGGCGGCAGGCTGGCCGACTACCAAATACCAGGGCAGGGCATACAGCGCATCCTTGGCCGGCGTAGCACGTGGCTTGTTGCTGTGCAGGCGTTCGATGCTCTGCAGCAGGCGCTCGCGCAGCAGGCTGATTTCTTCGCGGTCGGCAGGCGTGGCATTGAGCACCGCCTGGTCGGCATCATCACGCAGCAGCGCCTCGAGGTTGTGGTGCTGGCCGGCGCCACGGTAAAGCAGCAGTACATAGCCTGCAGACAGCAGGAGGAACACGCCGATGCCTGCCAGCAGGCTATGCAGCGAGGCGAAGCCAAGGGCACGGCCGATCGCCCAGACCAGGAAGATCGCCAGGAAGAAGGCCAGCCCCAGCAGGTAGGGTTGATAGCGCAGGCAGTAGTACTTGATCTTGTTCATACAGGCGTCACATCCAACGCATCGACGAAGTGTTCGATGACGTGTTCAAGAGGTCGGTCGTAATCGTGCGAATGTGCCGGTTGTGCCAGCGGGCTTAACAGCTCCAGATGCTGACGGGCGTCGGCGGTGCCGCTGAGCAGGCGATAAGCCGTGCTGGCGTGACGCGAGGGGAAGCACAGCAGGCGCGGGTGCATGAAATCGTCGGCCAGCAGGCTGACCGCAGGCACACCTTGGCGCCTGCTCATCCGCGTCAGCCAGGTCAGCCACAGGTCGGCAGTCGGGTTTTTCAGGCCGCGCTCGGCCGGCAATGGCAACTCGATTGCGCCCTCGAAATCGCTGTGCAGCGATGCATGGGCAAGCCGCAGCCGTGCCAGCGCGGTGGCACTGTCGAAGGTTGGCCAGGAGCCATGCAGCGCACGGGCGACGTCGGCAAAGCTGAAATCGTGCAGGAATTTGGCATGCACCCGACGGAACAGGTCCAGGTCCTGGGCCTGAAGCGGACGCAGGGCGCTGATGCGCTGGAAAACACTGTCAGTCTCGGCGCCCTGTGCTGCCTGGTGTAGCAAAGGTTTGATCTGGGCGCTGAACAGTTCGCCAAGGGTGAACGGGTTGAGCAACGGTTCAGCGTCCTGGCGCTTGAGTAGCTGGAAGATGAAAAACGGGTAGCGCCGCTGGCTCGCATCGCGCGAGCTCAGCAGGCCGCCCAGCAGCCAGTTGCCATTGCGCGCCTGGTAGCTGAAAAAACACATCGGCAGCGCATCGAACAACGCCTGCCAGTCCTCGCGGTGGCGCATCGCCGCCAGCGAGGCCTGCAGCCAGGCGTCGAACTCGCAGACTTCCTCCGCCGCGCCATGCAGGCTGACGAAGTCCGCGCTCGACGGCAGCTTGCCGAAGCAACCGATCATTGTGCGCCCCTGCCCGCGTTGTTCAGCGCGCTGAGTGCCTTGACGTCGCCCAGGTCGGTCAGCTTGACGCCGCCGAAGTTGCGCACGATCAGGCTCACGCGGCCATTGGCGGTGTTCCAGCTGAAGCGTTGCTGGATGCCGTCGAGGTCGTCGACCCGGGCGCTTTCGTTCATGCGCAGCAGGCCCCAGCGGCCCGGGAAGTCGAACACGTTGAGGCGTGCGCCGCTCAGGGTCACCACGTCCAGGCGTGCACCCGGTGCGTTGCTGGTGCCCGGCCAGGCAAAGCGGTTCCAGCTGCTGCGCCCGTTGCGGTAGTGCTGCTCCTGGCCATCCAGGGTGAACACGATGTCGGTGAAATTGGCCGACGGTTCGAGCATGATCTCGAAGCCGTTGTCGCGGTCCGACAGGCTGGCGATCACCTGGCCCACGGAGCTGGCCTTGTCGATGCTGTTGAGCATGCCGGGGTTGACCAGCGCAGGCGCCTTGCCGTTGCTCAGGCCCAGGCCTTCACCGCCGGACAGGTTGCCGATTTCGTTGCGCTTGAAGCTTGGCAGCAGGCCGCTGTCGGGGTCGACGAAGCGCTGCAGGTCCTTGACCGACGCCTCGTTGCGGCTGCCGGTAGCGATCGGGTAGCGGTGCGCCATGACCTGTTCCCAGGGCTTGGCGATCTGTTGCGCCCAGGCCTTGGCGATCTGCTGGCCGGCCGGGTCGCGCAGGGTTTCCCAGGCGTACTGGATGGGCAGGCTGAACAGTCCCTGCAGCGACCGCGACAGGCCGTCCTGGCTGGTGTCGACGCTGGTTTCCACGTAGTTGCGCACGGTGGTCACTTCGCTCGGCTGGCCTTCCAGGGTTTCGCTGATCAGCAGCTTGCTGCCTTTGCCGACGTCCTGGGAGCGCTGGATATTGTTCATGCGCACCTTGAGCTTGCGCAGCGCGGCCAGGTAACGGTCCATGATGGTGCTGTCGGCGCCCTCGGCGTTGTTGGCCGCGAACACTCGCGCCACCGGCTCGAAGCGTTTGGCCAGGCTACCGTCATCAACAGCGGGAAGGCTTGGGGTCAGAGCATCTGGCATGACATCCTTGGCGTCGTCCCACAGGCCGCTGACCTTGCTCCAGAAACCGTCTACGCGAGCGTTGCCGATCTGCGCGACTTCACGTTGAACCGGCAGGTCCCACTGGGTGTTGTCATTGACCGCCGCCAGCAGGTTCTTCACCGGCGAGTTCTGCACGTCGCTGAGCAGCCCAAGGTGCTCGGTTGCCGAGGCCAGGTCGGCGAAGTGGCGCACGCCGACGCTGCTGACCATCTTGTACCAGGCCTGGGTGTAGTCACGCTTGTAGCGGTTCATGAACTCGCGCACGAAGTTGGCTTTCTGCACGATGGCATCGCCGCCTTCACCGTCGAGTACCCAGTCGGTGTCGTTGCGCAGGTTGCCCGACACCAGCTTGATCAGCTCAGGCTTGACGAAGGTGTCCCAGCCCTGGCGGGTGTAGATCGCCGGTACGCCTGCCGAGCTGTACAGCAAGGCGCGGCCAGGCATCGGCACCAGGTCGCTGAGGCTCAAGGCCGGGAACTGGCGGCTCGACTCCAACTGCAGGCGCAGGTACTCGCGGTCGACCAGCGAGCTGGAAATCATGAAAGATTTCAGGTTCTGCCGGGTCTCGTCGATCAACTGTTCGTTACGTGGCAGCGACGGTGCCTGCCCTTGTTCGAGTAGCTGCACATAGAGCGGCGCGTTCTCGTTGATCACGCCGTCCTCGGCCGGTGCGCTCTCGGTGGCCGCAGCCCAGGCCTGCGGCAGGCTGGCGGCGACGAACGCCGGGTCGGGGTGGGCCTGAGGTTCGGTCAGCAGCAGGTACAGTTTGAGGGTGTTGTAGGCCTCGATGATCGACGCGACTTGTTGCTCATCCAGGCGCCCGAGCATCTCTTCGGAGAGCGATAGGCCGCCGGTGGTGACGGACAATTCGGCGGCATCGCTGGCGCTGGCCAGGTTGACCTTGGCCGCGTAGGCGCCGCCACGGGTATTGTTCAGCGCGGCCTGGGCCTTGGCCGCCAGACGTGGCGTCAGCGGCTTGCCATTGCGACTTTTCGGCGCCGGAGTGAACTCCAGTTCCTGGTTGATGCCGCTGGCAAAGGTATTGAAAGCGCGCATCTGCACCTGCAGATTGCGGGCAATCGGCTCCAGTGCCTGGCTGCGCAGTTGCGCCAGGTAGGCACTGCGCGCGACCTGGTGAATTGCCTCGCCATGGTACAGGCCAGCGCTCAGCTGCAGTGGCACGCCTTGCAGGCGGTGGACCTCGACGGTCGCCATCTGGCCGCGCAGCACTTCCAGGCCTTTGCCTGCAGCCAGCAGTTGATCGCGATCAGTCGATTGTTCGATCTCCGCCAGTTGGCCGCGCAGGTTGTCCAGCCATTGGCGGTTGTTGGCGAACGACAGCGCCTGCCAGCCGATGAAGGCCACCCCGGCGGCGGCAGCCAGGCCCAGCAACAGCGGGCTTGCGGCCTGGCGGCCCTGGCGCGACTGGTACAGGGTCAGGTCGCGGTCGGGGAAGATGACTTTGCGGAAGGTGTCGGTGATGAAATAGCTGCGGTTGCCCTGCGTTTTACTGCTGGCCTGGTTGCCTTCTTCGTAGGCCGCCTGCAGGGCGAAGTCGTCGGCGATGGCATCTTCGTAGACCTGGCCCAGGTGCTGTTCGGTCTGCAGCGCGCTGGTGAAGTACAGCCCGCGCAGCAGCAGTGGCGCAGCGCTGCCATGGCCACGGGTGAACTGTTCGAGGAACTGCACCAGTACGCCATTGAGCTCGGCAAAGTATTGCGGGAAGTTGAGCAAGGTGCTGTCGACGTCCGCGCCCAGGTGGATCATCTGCGCATCGACATGCTGGCGGATGTGGTCCTGCAGGTTCTTCAAGCGGGTGTTGAGCACCGCGTGCAAACCGTTGTTGCGGATTTCCGACAGGCCAAAGGTCATGCCCAGCGGCTGCTGGCGCTGATGCAGGTCCAGCCCCTCGAAGGCCTGGTTGAAGCCTGGCAATTGGTCGGTCTTGCTCAGCATCAGGTAGATGGGCGGATTGCTGCCCAGGCACTCAGCGTATTCCTCGACCCGCGCCACCAGCTGAGCAGCCAGGGCAACACGCGCGTCGCTGTTGGACTCCAACAGCTCCGGCAGGCTGATCACCAGCACCAGGCCGTTGATCGCGGCCTTGCCCCGTTGCTTGCGCAGCATGCGCAAGAAGGCCGAGAACTCGCTGGCGGACTGGTCGTCGCGCAGGTAACGGCCGGCAGTATCGATCATCACCGCTTCAGGGCTGAAGTACCAGTCGCAGTGCTGGGTACCGCTTTCGCTGTCATTGGCCGTGGCGATGCTTGCCGACAGGCCCGAGTGGGTCAGCAGCGAAGTCTTGCCGGCGGCCGACATGCCGATCACCAGGTACCAGGGCAGGTCTGACAGCGCGGCCTTGCCACCACCGCCGGCGGAGCGGTCGGTCCGCAGCATGGCGATGGCATGCTTGAGGCGTTCGCGCAGCACTTGCTGATCGCGGAATTCGCCAGTGGCATTCCACGAGCGATCGACCTCGATCTGCAGCAGGTTCTCCAGGTTGTGCTCGGCACGGATGCGTTGGTACTGGCGCAGCACGATCACCAGCAGGAAGCAGGCACTGATGATGGCCAGCGCTTCGGGCACATGGTGGCGCAGCCACGGCACCACGGGCGCCACCAGCCAGCAGATCAACAGGCTCACCAGCCACAGCAGTGGCAGGAGAATCCAGAAACTCTTCAACAGACGCAGTAATGTTTTCATGTCTTCCTGACTCGGCTACCTGAGGTGTGCTCAGGCACTGAACAGCTGGCGGATTTGTTCGGAAAGGGCGGCGACGTCCTTGTCCAGCAACCAGTCGAGTGTCAGGTAAACCGCGACACAGACCAGCGCGATCAGCACCAGGTACACCCACAACGGCACTTCATGACGCAGCATCTGCGACACCTGGTCGGGCAGGGCCCAGTCCGGCGACAGCGCTTTGGGCGGCTTGCGGTAGCGCGCGATGTCCTGGCCCAGGGAATTGGCCAAATAACGCAGCTGGTCTTTCTGGCCGAGGCTGAATTTGCCCTCGAAACCCAACGCCAGACACAGGTGATAAACCTCCAGCACCTCGAGGTTTTGTTTGACGTCGGCGCGCAGGGCGTCGACTTTTTCAAAGAAGCCCTCGCCAGCCAGGTGTACGCCGAAGTAGCGGAACTGCAGCGGCTGCAGCTCGAAGTGCCGGCGCAGCTCGTTATCGCCCGAGCGCAGCACGCTTTCGTCGAGGAACGCGCACAGGGCGTACTGGGTGTCCTTGACCTGTTCGACACTGTAATTGGCAGCGCGGGCGTCGCGCTCGAGGTTAGCGAAGAAGCGCTCGACGCTGCCTTCGAATGCCTGTACGGAAGTGACTTCGCGACCCCGGCGAACGATCAGCGCCATGCTGATGAAGTCCTGGACCAGGTCCTTGAGGGTCGGTTTGCCATCGGCGGCCGCAACGGCGCCCTGTTGCAGTACAGCTTCGGTCATTTGAGCACCGCCATCAGTTCAAGCTTGAGGTTGGTAAAGGCGCTGGGCGCGTAGAAGCAGATGGTCTGGGCGTTCATCATCCGCTCGTAGACGTTGCCGTGTGGCTCGATGGCGAAGTACTGGTTGTCCAGGCGCACCGGGATCGCATTGGGCAGCCGCGCGGCATGGTTGAGCGTGACCCCGGGCATGGCGCTGTTGACCACCACTTCGATGTCTTCCGGCGAGCCGACCTTGAACGCCCGCGGCACCAGCTCCAGCAGGCTGGCACCGGGCATGTCGGCCTGCACGGAGATATAGAAGTCGGCCTCGGCCAGGCGCGGGTCACGCAGTTGCCCCTGCCAGTAGGACGGCTTGGTCTGGTTGAGGTTGATGACGATGCACTGGTTGGGCACGACGTTGTCGAGCATCACTCGGATCATCTCGTCGAGCTTGACCAGCGAAGCGGCTGGGTCGTGGTGGTCGTACTCGGGGAGGTCGCTGAGCTGGGTATCCAGGGTGAACGTCAGCAGGCCGCCGGCCAGGTCGGCCAGGAACAGGTACAGGCGCTCCGGGTGCAAGCGCGGATGGGCCAGCAGGTGAGCCAGTTGCGGGTGAGCGCGGTTAACAGTGTTCAACAGCCAGAACAACGTCACGTCGCTGGAGCCGAACTCGGCGATCTGGTCTGCACGTTCACGGCGCCGGCCCGACAGCGCTTTGCTCTTGGCCTGCAAGGCGCCGAGCAAGCGTTTGCCGATACCGGCCAAGGTCTCGTGGTTGCCCAGGTGCAGGGTCGGGTGAACGAAGTGCGGGTCGAGGTTGAAGCCGCCCATGCTGTTGCGCGTCAGCTTGGCCAGCGGGCAATGGCTGTAGCCATCGAGACTGTCGCCGTCGACCAGCAGCACCACGTTCAGGCGCAGGCTGGTGATTTCGTTTTCCAGCTCGCCCTCGTTGAGGTCGGGGAGGGTGTCGAACTGCTTGCGGAAGCGCCGTGAGGCCTTGTGCTCCTGGCCGTCCTCGACATAGTTGAGGCCAAACGGCTCGGGCAGCTTGAGCGCCGCATAGACCTTCAGGTCGTTGGCCTTGAGCAGGTCCTTGAGGTCGCGTGCGGCCGGCAGCGGGTCGTGTTGCGGCGCGTCGTACAGGCTGCCGTCGGGGAACACCAGTTTCAGGCGCTTGAGCTGCAGCGAACCGTTGGCCAGGGCATCCTCGTCCACCTGCAATGCCTGCACGCCCCAGTGGAACGGGGTGCCACGCAGGGTCGCCTCGGCCAGCTGGTGCTGGTGGAATTCATCCTGATACTGGAAGTGCTGGGGCAGCAGGAACATGCCTTCCGACCACATCACCCGGCTCTGCTTGCTCATTTGACGCTATCCACTAAAGAGTTGAAGGTTGAATCCATGGCTTTCTGCGCCGACTGGCCGGCGGCATCGGTGGCCTTGTCGATCAGCGCGTCCTGCACCTTGTCGCCCAGGGTCGGCGCTGCGTCTTTGCTCTGTGCAGCCGCCAGTTGCTGAGCGGTCGGTGGCTTGTTGAGGACATCCTCGCCACGCATCGCGGTGATCGCGGTCTTGTCGACCAGAATGCGCAGGCCGTCCGAAGAGAACCAGATGCCGTCCTTGCGCAACGAGTTGGCATCGAAAGCGACTTTCCAGCGGGCATCCTGTTCATCGCGGAAGAACGCCGCCACGCCGACGTAACGCGCACTCTTTGCCAGCGGCCACTGGTCGACCTGGCCGATGCCCGGCAGCAGGGTGAGCTCGCGGGCTTCCACCAAGGTGTTGCCAAGGGCTTTTTCCGGGGCATCCCACAGGGTGTCGGCATCGGTCGCGGCGAAGCGTTCGAGGTCGGTCAGCTGGTACACGCGCATCACCACCGACAGGGGTTTGCCCTCGACATCGGGGTTGAGCTGGTTGCCGCCATCGGAGGTCAGGATGACCTTCTCGCTGTCGGCCAGCATGTCGGCCGCCCAGCTGTCGTCCATGCGCTTGCCGATGCGGTCGGTGACCCCGCAGCCGGCGAGCGCCAGCAGCAGGACGACGGCGCTCAGGCGCATGAGTGGGGTGTGCTTGTGGTGCATGACGGCTAAACCTCCAGGTACGCGTTCAGGCCAGGCGATAGGCGAAGTCGCCATCGCTGCCCAGTTCGATCGTCAAGCGCTCGATCGGCGCGTCCTGGGCCATGCGTTCGAGCACGTGCTGGGCCAGTTCGGGCATCAAGGTGCGCGACAGGATGTTGTCGATGTTGCGCGCGCCGCTGTCGACCTCGGTGCAGCGCGCCGCGATGGCCTTGACCAGGGCGTCGTCGTAGCTCAGCTCGGCCTGGTGGTTGCGGGCGAAGCGCTTGGCGATGCGGTCGAGCTTGAGGGCTACGATGCGCTCGAGGATCTGGTCCTGCACCGGGTAGAACGGCACGATGCTCAGGCGGCCGAGGAAGGCCGGCTTGAACACCCGGTTGAGTTCGTCGCGCAGGCCCTCGACGATGGCCTCGGGCGTGGGCAGTGTCTCGGCGTTCAAGCAGGTCTGCATGATGCGTTCGGTGCCGGTGTTGGAGGTGAGGATGATCACCGTGTTGCGGAAGTTGATCTCGCGGCCTTCGCCATCGTCCAGCACGCCCTTGTCGAACACCTGGAAGAACAGTTCGAGCACGTCAGGGTGGGCCTTTTCCACTTCGTCCAGCAGGACCACACTGTACGGTTTGCGGCGCACGGCTTCGGTCAGCACGCCGCCTTCGCCGTAGCCGACGTAGCCGGGCGGGGAGCCCTTGAGGCTCGACACGGTGTGGGCCTCCTGGTACTCGGACATGTTGATGGTGATCAGGTTGCGCTCGCCGCCGTACAGGGTGTCGGCCAGGGCCAGCGCAGTTTCGGTCTTGCCGACGCCGCTGGGACCGAGCAGCAGGAACACGCCGATCGGTTTGTTCGGGTCTTCCATGCGCGCACGGGAAATCTTGATGCGCTTGCCGATCTCGTGCAGCGCGTGGTCCTGGCCCAGCACGCGTTCGCCGAGCAGGGCTGGCAGGCGCTGCACGGTATCGATTTCGTCACGCAGCATCTTGCCCAGCGGGATGCCGGTCCAGCCGCTGATCACCTGGGCGATGGCACCGGCGTCGACCAGGGCGTGCACCAGTGGCTGGTCGCCTTGCACCTGGCTGAGTTCGGCGCGCAGGGCGTTGAGTTGCTCGGCGTCGGCTTGCGTGGCGCTGTCCAGTGCCTTGAGTTGCTCGACCAGCTCCAGCTCTTGCTGCCACTGAGCGGTCAGCCGCTGCTCTTGTTCCTGCTCAGCCTGCAGGGCGCTTTGCAGCTCGCCAAGGCGGCGCTCATGGTCGTGGCCTTTGCCGGCTTCGTGGTCGAGCACGGCGATTTCGGCTTGCAGGTTATCGATGTGGCGGCGGCTGTCCTCCAGCGCACCGGGCTGCGACGATTGCGCCAGGGCGATGCGGGCGCAGGCGGTGTCGAGCACGCTGACGGCCTTGTCGGGCAACTGGCGGCCGGTGATGTAGCGGTTGGACAGGCGCACGGCCTGCACCAGCGCTTCGTCCATCACCGCCACCTTGTGGTGTTCGCGCATCTTGCCGAGCAGGCCGCGCAGCATGTGGATGGCCTTGTCTTCGTCGGGCTCTTCGACCTTGACCACCTGGAAGCGGCGGGCGAGGGCGGCGTCCTTCTCGAAGTACTTCTTGTACTCGGCCCAGGTGGTGGCGGCGATGGTACGCAGCTCACCACGGGCCAGGGCTGGCTTGAGCAGGTTGGCGGCATCGTTCTGCCCGGCCTGGCCGCCGGAACCGATCAGGGTGTGGGCTTCGTCGATGAACAGGATGATGGGATGAACGCTGCGCTTGACCTCTTCGATGACCGACTTCAGGCGGTTCTCGAACTCGCCCTTGACCCCGGCGCCGGCTTGCAGCAGGCCCAAGTCGAGAGTGTGCAGCGCCACCTCCTTGAGTACCGTCGGCACGTCACCCTGGGCAATGCGCAGGGCCAGGCCTTCGACCACGGCAGTCTTGCCGACACCGGCTTCGCCGGTGAGGATCGGGTTGTTCTGGCGGCGGCGGGTGAGGATGTCGACCATCTGCCGCACTTCGAACTCGCGGCCGAGCACCGGGTCGATGCGGCCTTCGCGGGCACTCTGGGTAAGGTTGACGGTGTATTGATCCAGGGCCGGCGTCTTGCCACCGACTTTGCCTGCATTCGCCACCGGCGCTGCCGGGCTGGCCAAGGGGCTGGCATGTTTCGATTCGGCGCTGCCTTCGACCAGGGCGCTGAGGTTCAGGCGCAGGTCGTCGGCGTTGATCTTTTCCAGCTCCGGTGCCGAGGCGATCACCACGCGGCGCAGTTCGGCGTCGTCGAGCAGTGCTTGCAGCAGATGGGCGCTGCGTACCTGGCCGACGCCGTATTCGATCGAGGCCAGTACCCAGGCTTGTTCGATCATGCGGGTGATGTGCGGCGACAGCGCCGGGGTGCGGGTGTTGCCCTTCTTGAAGGTGCCCAGGGCAGTGACCAATTGAGCTTGCAGGCGCTCGGCGACCACGTCGTAGTGGCGCAGGATGGGCGGCAGGTCGCAGTCGCTGTTGTCGAGCAGCTGCAGCAGCAAGTGCTCGACCTCGACATCGTAATGATGCTCAGACAGGCACAGGGCCGCCGCGCTTTCAGTGGCCGTGCGGCTGGTTTCGTTGAGCTTGGCGAACAGAGACTTCAGGTTCACAAGGCGACCCCATCGTAAGGAATATGGAAAACGGCGCAACGCGAAGGCTCCGCGTCACGGCCAGGGCGTTTGAGCCAGCCCAGCCAGCCCAGCGAGACGTTGCCGCTGCGGCCAAGTTGGGCGCGCGGTACGGCCTCGCGCTTGAGGCGAGGGGCGATTTCGAAGTCAAGCTCAGCGCCTACATAGAAGCGCACCAGCTCGACCAGCTTGTTGTAGTCCTCGGTGCCGGGCTGAAAACGCTGGTAATCGGCCAGCGCCAGGGGGCCCAGCTCGATGCGGATGCACGACTGGTAATCCCACACGCGGTTACCGGCCACCGCGCTGCGGCCCAGCTGGGCGTTCTTGCGGCCCAGCTGGGTGCACTGCTCTGGCTGCAAGTTGAGCCAGCGGCCGGCGAACTGCTTGACCTGGATCGGCAGGCCGAAATAGAAGCCGAGCATCCGCTCCAGGTTCAGCGCATTACGCGGCTTCTGGCTGAGCAGCCCGGCGAAGTAGCTGAACAGTTCGCGGCGCAGCACCGGCTGTTGGCGCTCGAATTTCAACTGCTGGGCACGCGGGCCCAGGCCGACCAGGTTGAGCAGGTAGCCATCGAAGCCCGAAGTGCCGTTGCGCTCGTGCTCGATATGGAACTTGTACTTCTGCCAGGCTTCGTAGAACAGCGTGGTCATGCGGTGCGAGAAGATGTCGAGAAACGCATGGGCGGCATCGTCGCGGTACTGCACGTGGCGCTCCAGCAGCAGCTCGGTGTACGGGCGCGGCAGCACGCCCGACGGCCCGACCAGGCCCATGAAGGTCACCTGGACTTCCGACAGCGGCAACCCGGCGGTCGACACCTTGCCCTCGCGCTCGAAGTGCAGGTCGCTGACCTCGCTGGCGGGGAACGCCAGCGACAGCTGACTGCGAAAACGCAGCGGGTCCTCGTGCGGCCGGGTCGCCAGGTCCATGCGCCCGGTGCGGCTGTAGTGCAGGCGGAGCAAGCGCACCAACTGAAAGAATTCGAATCGGTGCGGCTCGGCTCTGGCTTGATCGATCAGACCAGGGGCTGATCGCCAGTTCGTGCTGGCCATTGGACGACTCTCTTTTCTCGTTGTTGGGTACGCAGGGTCAGTTGGGTGAAGCTGTTCATCGAGCAGTACTGGCCGAAGAAGTGATCCAGCACCATGCCGAACAGGAACACGCCGCTGCCGGTGAACTGGCTTTCGTCGAAGGTCAGGGTGATGCCCACGCCGCGCACGAAGTTCGGCCGCGGGTGGCCGATGCGTGCGACCACCGGTTCACTGCTGATCGTCTTGATGCCGTTGATCTGTTTGCGGATGGCCGACACGTTGCGGTAGTTGTACAGCGACAGCAGTTCGAGCAGCACTTCGCGGCCCTGGCTGACCAGCGACAGGTGGTTGAGCGACAGGTGCGCGATCAACCGCCAGATCAGGCCTTTGCCCAGCGGTACGCGCACGGTGGCCGTGGGCTTGCGCAGGCAGCGGATGTCCTTGATCACCGAGTTGGCCGGGATGTTGAAGTCACCACGCTCGCCACCGAACGGCAGCATCAAGGGCACATCGCGGTTGCTGCAGGTGAGGCTGATGCTGAGGGTGTCGCTGTTGCCGTCGATCAGTTCCAGGTCGCGGTCCACCACGCGGATGCTCATGGCGGTGGCGTCGCCCTGGTTGCGCCGGCGGGCGATCCAGAAGCTGTTGTGCGGGTCTTGCTCGCCACGCGGCTCGAAGAACGGCTGGCAGGTGCCGACGTGGTCGATGCCGCCCAGCTTGCGCACGCGGCGCACGCGGTCGATCGAGACCACTTCGGCGGCGTTGTGCAGACGAATGTCGGGGGTGACCGGGTACTCGTGCTGGGTATGGGTGAGCTTGACCGGCTCGGCCTGCTGGCGGAACAGGTTGATGATCGGCGTGCAGTTGAGCTTGAAGTTGTTGCGCCCGATGTTCTGGGTCAGCCGCGCCAGGCGCTCGCTGAGGTCGTAGTCGTTGAAGTAGAAGTTGATCTCGACCTGTTCGATGGCCTTGCCCTGCAGGATGCGGGCAAACCCGCAGAGGTCGAAGAACATGAATTTGTCGGGGAAGGTGAAGTACTCGTGCAGCAGGCGGTAGCCCAGGAACGAGCGCTCGGAATAGTCCACCAGGCCCTCGTCGCGGGCATAGCCAACGGCTTTCAGGGCATCGGCAGGCAGGGCGACTTCACGGCTGCGGCCTTCATCCTGGAAGCTCAGGGTGGCTTTGGCCAGGTTGTTGAACAGCAGCTCGTACAGCTGGTGCATGAGCGTCGCTTCGCCATCGAGGAAGAAGCGCAAACGATCAACTTCCATCTGGCCGAACAGGGTATTGCTGGTGGCTTGCAGGCGAATGCGCAGCCGCGCTACCAGGTCGGCGCTGTGGCCGTTGAACGCTGAGCGCTCCATCTCGGCGAACGAAGCCTGTTGCACGGCAATCGGCCACAATTCCACCGGGTAGCAAGTGCGGAATTTGCACACCACGCCTTCGACGGCATTGGCGTGCATCTCGGTGTGCCGGGCCACGCGGTAGGCTTCGGTGACTTTCTCGTGCTTGCCCAGGCTCAGCTCGGCGATCGACATCGACGGGGTAGGGCGCAGGTAGTGCGGGTACAGCACCTCAAGGAACGACTCGACGATTTCCGGAAACTCGTCATCGAGCTTTTTATGCACGCGCGCCGACAGGAACGAGAACGCTTCGATCAAACGCTCGGTGTGCGGGTCTTCGCAGTTGTCGCCCTCGATCAGCAGCCGCGAGGCGATTTTCGGGTACTGCGCAGCAAACTCCTGGCCGAGGAAGCGCAGGTGCGACAGTTCCTTTTCGTAATAGGGCAGCAGTTCGTCGAGCATCAGTTGAGGTTCTGCACTTTGTATTCCTGGGTGTTGACCTGCAGCACGGCGTCGAATGACACCTGGCGGCTGATGTCCTGCAGGCGCAACACGGCGTCCACGCGGAAGGTCAACATGCGGTGGCCGTTCTGCTGGGCCAACAGCTGTACACGGACCCGGCGAAAACGCCGGTCACCGGTAGTGATCGCCCGCTCCAGCTGTTGCTGGATCAGGCGGCGGTCGTGCGGATCGAGCACGCTGCGGCTGATGAAGTCGGGCATGCCGTATTCAAGGATGGAACCACCGAGCTGGCTGAAGCCGTCGAGCTCCTCGGCGACCAGGGACTGGCGGGTATTCACCAGTACCTCCAGGTCGCGGACGATGCTCGCCTTGTACTCGGCCAGCGAACAGGTGCGCTGCAGGGCCGGCTCGGCCGACTGGTAAGGACGGTCGTCCAGCAGTCGGTCGAGCAGCGAGGGCAGCAGGCGGGCCTGGTTACTCATGTGTCATCCCTGTACACACCGGCCGGTCAGCCGCGGGCGCCTTGCGGCAGTTCGGCGACCAGGCGCAGCGAGGCGGTCAGTTCGTCGAGCTGGTAGTGCGGGCGCAGGTAAGTCACGGCCTTGTACACGCCAGGCTTGCCTGGCACTTCGAACACCTCGGCGCGGGCTTCGCGCAGCGGGAACTTGGCCTTGGCTTCCTGGCTGGCGGTGTCGTCGAGCAGCACGTAGCTGGCCAGCCACTGGTTGAGGAAGCGCTCGACATCCATGCGCGAAGCGAAGCTGCCGATCTTGTCGCGCATGATCGCCTTCATGTAGTGGGCGATACGCGAGGTGGCGAAGATGTACTGCAGCTGCGCCGACAGGCGTGCGTTGGCATTGGCGATGTCGGTGTTGTACTGCTTCTGCTTCTGCGTCGACTGGGTGCCGAAGAACGCGGCGTAGTCGGTGCCCTTGCAGTGCACCAGCGGAATGAAGCCAAGGTCGGACAGCTCTTTTTCGCGGCGGTCGGTGATGGCGATTTCGGTCGGGCACTTGAGGGCGATTTCGCCGTCGTCGGTCTTGAAGGTGTGGGTCGGCAGGCCTTCGACCAGGCCGCCACCTTCGACGCCGCGGATCGCCACACACCAGCCGTAGCGGGCGAAGGCATCGGTGACGCGGGTGCCGAGGGCGTAGGCGGCGTTCATCCACAGGTACTTGTTGTGGTCACGGCCGTCGACGCTTTCGACGAAGTTGAATTCTTCCACCGGGGTGGTATCCGGGCCATACGGCAGGCGGCCCAGCACGTGTGGCAGGGTCAGGCCGACATAACGAGAATCTTCCGAAGCGCGGAACGACTTCCACTTGGCGTATTCGACGGTGTCGAAGATTTTTGCCAGGTCGCGCGGGCCCGACATATCGGTGAACGAATCCCAACCGAACAGCTCCGGCGAGGCGGCCGAAATGAACGGCGCGTGAGCCGCGGCGGCCACGTGCGAAATCTCTTCGAGCAGGTACATATCTTCGGGGTTGCGGTTGAACTCGTAGTCACCGATCAGCATGCCGAACGGGGCGCCACCGAAGGTGCCGTACTCTTCTTCGTAGACCTTCTTGAACAGCGCGCTCTGGTCGAATTCGCTGGCGGCCTTGAGGTCGCGCACCAGGTCTTTCTTCGAGGCGTTGAGCAGGTGGATCTTCAGCGTGGTGCTGGTTTCGGTCTGGTCGACCTGGTACTTCAGGCCGCGCCAGGACGCTTCCAGCTGCTGGAATTCACGGGCGTGCATGATCTCGTTCATCTGCTCGGAGAGCATCGAATCGATTTCGGCGATGCGCGCGTCGAGCACGGCGATCAGGTCCTTGCTCGGGGTCATCTCACCCTCGAGCACCTGGTTGACCAGCTCACCGATCAGGTCGCGGGTGCGGTTGCGCTCGGTGTCGGAGCGGGCCACACGGCTTTGCGAAATGATGCTGTCGAGCAGCGAGGCCTGGGGGGCGAAGTTTTCCACTTCGACCAGGTCGGTGTCCTGTTGCGGCAATGTTTGCTTGTCGGTCATCGTCTGGCTCCTGCTTACTCTTTGCCGTCGGTGGCGGGGACGGCGGCCTCGCGACCGAATTCCTTGCCCAGGGTTTTCAGCTTCTCGGTGTTCTGCAGCACGTCCATCAGCAGCTCTTCGAGCTTGTCGTTGCCACCCATCTTGTTGCGCAGGTCGGCCAGCTTGTTACGCACTTCCAGCAGCTTGCGCAGCGGCTCGACCTGCTTGACCACGTTCTGCGGCTCGAAGTCTTCCAGGCTGTTGAAGTTCAGTTCGACGCCCAGTTGAGTGCCGTTTTTGGCCAGGGTGTTGTCGACGCGGTAGGTCAGGCGCGGCTTGATGCCCTTGAGCACGCCGTTGAAATTGTCGCGGTCGATGAAGACGAACTTGCGGTCCTTGAGCTTGGGCAAAGGTTCCAGCGGGTTGCCGGAGAAGTCGCCCAGCACGCCGACGACAAAGGGCAGCTCTTTTTTCTCGAGCGCATCGCCGATGTCCACGTCGTAGGTGATATGGACCCGAGGCGCGCGGATGCGGTCGAGTTTGTGCTGGGTACTTTCCTTCTTCGCCATCGTGTTCTCCAGTGCGAGCAATTCGCTGCGAATCATTGCGCGGCCCGTTGCCGGGCCCTGCGCGTTACAGACCTTCGATCGTCGCCAGCAGGCGCTGACGGATTTCGTCGTTCATTTCCAGAATGTTGTCGCGCCCCACCAGCTCTTCGAAACTGGTGTTGCCGGCAATTTGCGTGCTGCTACGGATGACCGAATCGTCCGGAAGTTCCGAACGCACCGGCGAGCTGATGATGCAGAAGGGCAGGTCGCCCAGGCCCTTGAGGCGCTCGAAGCTCAGGCTGAAACGAAGGCCTTCGAACAGCCGGCCAAGGCCCGGCGACTTGCTCAGGCAGTAGAACAGCACCAGGTAGTGCACCACGAAGCGGTACAGCTCGGCGCTGCTGCGGTTGGGGTCGTTGATCACGCTGCGAAAGCGCGCCAGCTCGAAGCCCTGGAAGCCCACCACCCAGCGCACCGGGCTGGTGATACGGATGACCTGGCCGCTCGGGGCGAGGACCTTGTCGTATTCCAGGGGGAAGAGTTCGGGGGTGGTGCTGATGAGGTTGAGCGGCACTTCCAGTTCGCTGACCAGCTGGAAGGGCGCGGCCGAGCCGATGCGCTCGTAGAGTTCGATAAGCGACTGGAAGTGGCCCTGGGTTTCGCGCCCGCTGCTGCGCTGCGCGCCCTGCAGGTATTCGCCGAACAAGTTTTGCGGACGAATCAGCGGCGCCGCGGTGGCGAGGTAATCCGACGCCTGCGCCTTCAACGCATCGGCAATCGCCCGCGTCTGGCTGCGCAGCTTGATCAGTGCTTCGACATCGAATGTCTGAGTCATCGGTACATCGTCCATGAGCCTTTTGAATCGTCCTGATACGCCGGTGGCGCGGACTTGAAACTCGGTACTGGCACATGAATATCGTGTTGCCAGCAATGCCGTGTAGGGCACCTCGCGTTTGAAGAAGTTCCAGCGAGGGCGGCGATTTTTTCGTTGTTTGTGACGCGGCGCAATGATGTCGCATTGATATTGCTTGCGCGTTTTGGGCACGCAAAATAGGGGCTTGGCCCCACGGGGAAGGGGTTTCAGGCGACACAAACGGTCTAGAAAAAAGATCAAAAAATGTTTAACAAAAGGTGAAGCAGGTCTCATTTCTGGCAGTGTGAAATTCCACGCGAAGCGCTTTATTCCGGGCCATCCAATGATGGCAATGCGACGGAATACGGCGCATGGGGCGCCTTCGTGCGAGCAACCGCCTTGCTCAAAATTTAAAAAATTGCGCGATTCCTGTGGGAGCGGGCTTGCCCCGCGAACACGGGCGCAGCCCGTGCCATCTTGCGCGGTGTCTGTTTCGCGGGACAAGCCCGCTCCCACAGGATTAGGCGGCGCACTCGCAGGCTTTTGTAGACTCAGACCCGCTTTGCTACCGCAGCTTGTTGTCTGCCAATCGCCCCGCAAGCCCCCAGTCATACAACCATCCAAGCAGCTCATGGAGCTCATCAGTGGCCTCAATCAGAACCACGCCCTCGCGATACAGCACCTGATCACATAGCGAACCCATGCCGCAATACATGGCCAACATCCTCTTGCGAACCTCATGACTGTCGACCAACAGCCTCACGCGAAGGCCCTCGATACCGCGGGCCCAGTCGGAGCATTCCCCATCGCGCAAAAGCCAGGCAATGCGCGCCATGACCGCTGCCACTTCTGCCACGCTCAAATCGCATCCATCCGCAGTGCCCCGGTTAGCCCCCGGTTGCATTATCAGCGCATGATCTATCAGCCGACGGCGGCACCTGATTACGGTTGGCACGGCGGCTGCCGGATCGCGCATCCAGGTGTCGAAGCGAGCCTGCTCGATCGCGTAGTACTCCTCGTAATCGACCAAGCCATTGCTGACCGGTATTGAGAGGTAACGGCGGTTGGAGCTTGCCTCGGTGCCCAAGGAGAATCGGAATTCAGTGCTGGTGAAGGTATCGCAGAACTGCATCTTGGTTCCTCGTCGACCGTGTCGTTTGGCGGCAGGGGTTGAAGCTGCTACCTGCCGTCCACCTGAACGCACATGTTCTTGTTCCCGACAACTTTGCACGGCCAGTGGTCGTTGATGTAAGAATCGGGCTTGAAGCACACGCGCTCATCGTTCACCCAGAACATTTGCCATCCGGAGCCTGAGATCCGCAGTTTGGGGCAAGACCAGTAGTCCTTGGCCAGCAGCGTGGCGCAGGTCACTGCGATGATTACAGGGGCAGCGCACATCATCGCAAGCGTCAGCTGATAGGAGCGCAACTGGAACGCATACAGCCATGATTTCACAGGCGGGTCGAACTTGCGGCCAGTCCAGGCGCAGTACGCGCTTGTCACGATTATCACGGGTGTGACCGGGATCGCGGAGATCGCTAGGAAGGCCATGAGGGGCGTCTCAACGACTGGCGCATTACGGTATAGACGACCGTAGAGCGGAATGAGCGCCTCCCAGAGCGCGTAGAGCGCAATTGCGCCTACGCCGAGCATACCGAGACCGAGGCCAATGGCCGTCAGCCTGAACAGGATGGGCGACCTGATGTGCAGTTCAGGATGGTTTTTCACGTGCTTGCAGCGCTCCTTGCTGAGTTTCATTTTGCTATGGCCAGACGCCCGCTGGCATCGGTGCCAAGGCGCCAGATGACCTGCACACTTCGCTTCTGCCATTCCGCCTGGCGCCTGGTGAGTGGACACACGATACCAGCATGGCCCTGTGCCTGGCAGTCACCTACGCAGCCAAGGGTGAGTTCGATTACGCGACCTTTGCCGATGCACTGGTGCGCTGGTACCGCCAAGGCGAGAACAGCGTCAACGGCCGCTGCTTCGACATAGGCAATGTCACGCGACGCGCCCTCGAAGGTTGGGAAACAATGCGGGTGAATACAAGTTGAAAACCCGCGGGAAGATCAGGTCGTCCGGCTACGTGGTCGACACCTTGGGGTGCAGCGACGTCGGTGATGTTGGCGCTCGCGCCCGTCGTGTTGGTGCTCCTGGCCTACGCGGTAACTTATTGCTGGCGTAGCACAAGCGACATTTTTCATTACAAAGGACTACGTGTTGAAACCATCGAGCCGCCCCAGAAAGTCCAGTGGTGGCAAGCGGGAAAACCGTCAATATATATTCATGGACATTGAAACGATTCAGAGCATGCGTGCTGCCTTGTGGCTGGGCAGGCTGTTCGCCGTGAGGGCGCGCCGATGTTCACAAAAAACTATGCCGCCATGGTCAAGAGCCGCTTCACGCGCTGTCTGCTGGCAATGTGGTTACTCATCCATGTTAAGGCATAATTTTTTCCCATCTACCATTTTGCAGGGCCATCTATTGTCTGTGTAACTATCAGGCACGAAACAGAAACCGGGGTGGCTTACCCAATAGGTCTGCCAAGCCGAGCCAGATTTTCTCAATTGTGGGCACGTTGTATAGTCCAGGGCGTTGAGTGTCAGCGTGGTGGCAAACCCACGGCAGAGCAGATCAAGAGCGTCAGTGCGGCAGAGAGTCTGAATTTCAAGGTGGCAATACCTAAAACCTGTCAAAGGTAGCAGTGGAGTTCCCAGTCGCTGGCGGCCAGCATTCCCTCAGCATTTATTCTTCGCCAGGTAGGCGAATTTTCAGGCCGTTAGCTGACTGTTCTGCAATGTAATAAACTTGGGATAAAGCCATGGCGAGCTCCCTATCTGTTGGCTCGAACTCTTTGATGGCGATAGCGCCAATCGTGAGCCGGTGCAGTTTGGATTTATCCTTCTCGGTACCGTCGAATACGGTCCTGATGTACCTCAATTGATCAATTACAGTCGCGTAGATCGGAAACCCAGAGAACCGGTTTTGGCGGTTGATTGCAAGCAACAGGGCTTTGTCTACATACTCGAGTGGTGAGGTCGGTTTCATCAGTCACGTGGGCCTATAAGCTTGAAGAGCGCTTTCTGGGTGGAGGTTGCCTGCCTCGCTCCAGCAAGTATTTGTACGGGGCTCGGCTGTTCGGAGCAGTCATCCAGCACGGGCGCAGAAATCTTCGCAACACGGAAGCTTTGCCTGACCCTTTCATTGCTCGATGGCCTTTCTGCACGCTACCTGTATATCTCGTTGAAAATCGTCGTTGATATGTCCCATATCGCTCATACAAAAACCTCATGAAGTCATCCATAAGCCATTAAGCCCTTTTCGTTACCGTGATGCAGCGGATTCATGGTAGCCGTTCGCAATGTGCTCCCCGAATGGTCATCTCAATTGCACCAGCGCATGGACTGCACGTTGCAGTCCGACGCACCCGTATTGCCCCGTATCACGCCCGCCTGGATTAGCGACAAACCTTGCACGCTATCACATGCCCAGACACTCGACTTTGCGCGAGGCGCTCTGCTTGGCTTGGCGATCGGTGAGCTCCGCGCTCGATGATGATCTTTTGCCATCATTGCTGCACCGTGCATCCTTGAGGAAAATGCGGCTGGGCGGAATTTTTCGCAGAAGCTGTAGTCGGACGCCTGTGCGCCATCGATGTGCCATCAATGCCTCGCTGCATAATCCGGCAAGCACGCCATCTTCAAAGGACTGTGATGTAAAAAATGGACCTTTTAACCAATGTCCCCAGCTGGGGAGACATCGAGCGCAACCTCGAGCAAAAGCTTAGCGCGGCCAACCAGAGCATCAGTCAGGGATGGCAGAGCGCTCATGATGGTTGGGACGGTTTTTCCCGGCGGCTCAGCGATGGCGCAAGCCAGGCCTATGGCTACATGGGTGGCAACCGCATCGACAACGTCCAGCAGGCGCTGGCAATGTCTTACCCAATTCTTCAGGAAAACCTCAAGCGCAAATGGGCCTCGATCGGGATCGAGCAGATTCTGCCGGTGCTGCTGGAGCTGGTCAAAGAAGTGTGCATGATCCTGGGTGGCAGTGTTGCGGTGGGTACTGCCGCAGGAGGCGCACTCGGCGCGCTGGCTTTCGGTGTCGGTGCAGCACCAGGGGCCGTGGCCGGAGCCGGGATCGGTTTACAGGTTGGAAACCTGATTCTCATGGCGTTGGGCTTGTCAGCGATCGCTGAGTATTTTTATCGGGGGCTACCGGCATGCCTCTCCACATTGCACGATGGCCTTGTCGGCGCCTGGACCGCTGAGGAGGGGGTCAGGCCGGCGGGTCTTGACCCTTCCGGCGGCTCTGCGGCCCTGGTACAGGAGCGTGTCGAGCGCGCCGCCCGCCAGCTGGCACAGGGCCAGGCGCAACTGGTTTTGCTTTTGCTTACCGCCATTGTGACCTACCTGCTGAGAGGTCAGGTCAAGTCGGCTGTGGTTGGCAGCGTGGAGAGTATCGCAACCCGCAGTGCCAAGCTCCAGGCAGAGATAGCCAACAAGCAATTCGCGGCGTGGCTCGCCAGAAACGAAGCGAAACTATTGGCTCAGCCGGAATTGCAGATCAAGGAAGCGACGCCGCTGCAAAAAGTCGAGCTGCCAGAGATCGTACGTAAACCTGAGGTGCAAGCGAGTGCCAAGCCAACACCGGTGCCGGTGATGTCCTTGCGCGACGCCGTTGGGCACGACCTCGCCGAATACTGGATCGATGCTGGCCGGCGACGAGCGAACGTGGCACACGGCGATCTTTCGGCACTGCTGACTGACGATCAGATTGGTGCCCTTCATGGTTACACGCTCAACGGCTACAACGCTATCAACCCGGCTTTGAGAGGCAAGGCCGTGATGACGCCTCAGCTCGAAGCCTTTGCTCATCACATCAACGAAGGGTTGGCGCGATTGCCCAACTTTACGGGCGCTCAAACCTGGCGTGGCACGACGCTGGATGCGGATGTGCTGTCCAGAATGCAAATGGGCATGCCAACCAGCGACCTGGCATTCATGAGCACATCGGCAGAACAAGCCAGGGCGTTCGGTGGTAACGTCAAGATGATGATTCGCGGCACCTCGGGCAAGGATATCGCTTTCCTGTCCGGGCATCCTGAAGCCGAAATTCTGTATCCCTCCGGGACACAGTTCCAGATCCTCAATAGAATCGAGCAAGGTTCTGTTACCCACTTCCTGCTTGAAGAAATCCCATGATCGATTTGAGAAGTTCCAACGAAGTAATGTCGGAGTACGTTGAGCGTTATGCGCATTTGCTGCCGGAGCCGTCACCACGGCTGCAGCAACGTATGGACTATAACCTCAAGCCGGATGCGCCCACGCCTGCCAATTCCAAGCCTGCCTGGTTGGTATCCAGAGAATGCACGCTGACTACCGAGCAAGCGCTCGATCGTGCAAAGGGTGCCTTGCTCGGGTTGGCTATCGGCGATGCGGTCGGTACGACCCTGGAGTTTCTGCCACGGGACCGTGCACAAGTCACCGATATGGTTGGCGGCGGGCCTTTCCGGTTGGCGGCAGGCGAGTGGACCGACGACACGAGTATGGCGCTTTGCCTGGCTGATACTTACCTAGCAGCAAACAAATTTGATTTTGCGACCAATGCCGAAGCGTTGGTGCGCTGGTACCGGAATGGCGAAAACAGCGCTAACGGGCGGTGCTTCGACATCGGTAATGCCACCCGCAATGCACTCGAAGGTTGGGAGCGCGAAGGCGTGAGGTGGTCAGGGAATCGCGAGCCGTCTACAGCTGGGAATGGCTCGCTCATCCGGCTGGCACCCACCGCCATTTTCCGCCGTCACCTGCTCTCGGTTACCTGGCGTGAAAGCGGCGCGCAGAGCAACGTGACCCACAAAGCGCTGGAAGCAGTCAATTGCTGCCAGATGTTTGGGACATTGTTGCATCTTGCGCTCAATGGCGCGGACAAGCAGGAAGCACTCGCATCGAGAGAAATGGCCCTCTATCCCCGGCCGCTGGTGATCAATGCGGGAGAATACAAGCTTAAAAATCGCGAGATGATTCGTTCGTCCGGTTATGTGGTCGATACGTTGGAGGCGGCGTTATGGGCGGTATGGAATACCGATAATTTCCGTGATGCGATCTTGTTGGCGGCGAACCTGGGCGATGATGCCGACAGTGTGGCGGCGACGGCAGGGCAGCTTGCCGGTGCTCTTTACGGTGTTTCAGGAATGCCACCTGAATGGGTTGCAAAAGTAGCCTGGTCAGAGCATATCCAGGGGCTGGCCGCCACGCTCTTTGAGCGTGCGCCTCACCATGATCAACTGGACTCGGAGATTTACGGATAGGTAACCTGGCCGCTCGACAATGTGAACCAGGTCGCAATAAACGATACGCATGATGGCACTTTCCGTCATGCAGGCAGTCACATGCGCTCGTAGCGCGCGCGTTACGCGCGGATGCCGAGATGTGCCGCACTTTCCAGAGTTGTTGCTGAGCATCGCAAAAGCGTGCTGGCCGTGTTTTCAAGGAGATTTCGCATGATCATGGACCTGGCCTCCGCGCTGCTTTCGCCGCAGAACCGCCGCCTGTTCAAGTTCCACAACCTGGCCAACCCAGAGCAGGAACTGCTGCTGGAAACCTTCAAGGGCGTCGAAGCCCTGTCGCGGGCCTTCAACTACGAACTGCTGCTGGTCTGCGAAGATTCCGGCGTGGCGCTCAAATCGATGATGGGCCAGCTGGTCAGCATCGAGATCGAGCTTGCCGAAGGCGGCCCCAGGTACATCACCGGTTACCTCACGCGCTTTTCCAACATCGGCAGCGACGGCGGCATGGCCCGGTACACGGCCACCCTCAACCCGTGGTTCTCGATGCTCAAGAACCGCTTCGACACGCGAATCTTCCAGGGCAACACGGTCGAGGAAGTCGTCACCGAAGTGTTCGCCCTGTGCCCGGCATTCTCCCGTCACGAATTCCGCCTGACCCGCCCGCAGAAGCGCTACACCTACATCACCCAGTACCGCGAAACCGACTTCAACTTCGTCCAGCGCCTGCTGGAGGAAGAGGGGATGTTCTACTACTTCGAGCACACCGCCGAAGGCCACACCATGATCATCTGCGATGACTCCAGCACCCTGGTGGACATCCCCGAGCAACCGCAGATCCGCTTCCACAGCGCCTCGGTCACCGAGACCGCCGACTCCATCACCCAGTGGAGCGGCAACCGCCAGCTGCAAGCCGGCAAGATGGCCACGCAAACCTTCGACTACCGCCAGCCAAACAACCGCCTGCCGGTGGCGATGAACAGCAAGAACAAGCAGGGCGAGGTGGAAAACTTCGAGGTCTACGACTTCCCCGGCCAATACACCCACGGCACCTACGACGAAGGCGAAACCCTGCTGCGCTTGCGCATCGAGGCCCTCGAACTGCGCGGCAAGAAGTTCGAAGGCGCCAGTAACTGCCGTGCGATGAAGCCCGGGTTCACGTTCGAGCTGCTGCAGCATTACACCCATGACCAGGGCGCCGTGGAAGACCGCCAGTTCCTGCTGATGAGCGTGGAAAGCGAAGGCCACAACAACTACCTCAGCGGCCAGCAGGCCAGCTACTTCAACACCTTCAGCTGCGTACGCAAGAAGATCCCGTTCCGCCCGCAGCTGAGCACGCCCAAACCGACCATTTCCGGCCCGCAGACGGCAATTATCGTCGGCCCACCGGGTGAAGAAATCTTCACCGACGAACTGGGCCGGGTGAAGATCCAGTTCCACTGGGACCGCAACGGCAAATACAACGACCACAGTTCCTGCTGGGTACGCGTTGCCCAGTCCGGCGCCAGTGGCGGCTTCGGCAGCATCCAGATCCCCCGCGTCGGCGACGAAGTGGTGGTGGTGTTCCTCGACGGCAACCCCGACCGCCCGCTGATCATGGGCAGCCTGTACAACAGCACCAACACCCCGCCGTGGGCGCTGCCGGCGAACAAGACCCAAAGCGGTTTCCTGACCCGGTCGATGAAGGGTGATGGCGGGACTGCGAACTTCTTCCGCTTCGAAGACAAGGCCGGCGCCGAGCAGATCATCATGCACGCCGAGCGGAACATGGATACCGAGATCGAGCTGGATGAGAAGCACGATGTCGGGAACAACCGGACCATTACCGTAGGTGGGACGCACACCGAAACGGTTACCAAGAATACGGTGGTGCAGGTTACCGAAGGCTCATACACCCTGCAGGTCGACAATCAGTTCATCCAGGTGGCGGCCAAGCAACACATCATTCTGCAGGTGGGTGACAGCAGCATCACCCTGACGCCGGAAGGCATCGAGATCAAAGGCAAAGTCATCACCACCACCAGTACCGACACCACGCAGATTACTGGTGCCGCTGTGCGGATCAACGACTGAGGCCGGCGTGATGTACAAACCCTCGATCTATGACCGCCTATCTGCCAAGCGTGAAGCGCAACAGGAAGCCGAGCGCCTGGCCAAACTGGCCGAAGCCGCGATGGTGGCCGAACCTGTACCTGAGCCGGTCCCTGTACCCGCCGAGCTACAGAACATTGCCAGCAGCTTCACCTTCGGCGGCTTGAATCTGCAGTTTCCAACGGGTTTTCGTTTCCGCGACATCCAGACCACCCTCGAACATGAAGGTGAGCCGGTCACGCTCAACATCCGCCGCCGCGATGTACGTGCCGGACAAACGCTGGAGCAGCTGTTCGATGAGGGAATCCGGGCGCTGCGCGAGCGGAATCCGCAACTGCGGGTGATTCGCCAACGTGACTGCCACCTCGCTGGCAGCTCGGCGAAAGCCCTGGATTTCCACTTCAATGCCGGCCACGAACCCCGCCACGGGCGCTTGGTCGGTGCATTGGTGCCTATCGAGGGGAGCAATCAGCCGCAGTGGCTGGATATCTCCTGCGTGATCGACCCGACCAAGCTTGGCCTGAGCCAGTGGCTGGTCGAGTTCGACCGCATGCTCGATGCCCTGGCACTGCGCTGACACATCAAATTTAGCTTTCAGGAATTTATATCGCATGGATTACGAGTTGCAGGAAGGCGGGATCTCGCTGCCGGAAGGGTTTGATGACCGTACGGTGAACATGTTCGTTCTAGGTGCCAGTGTGCCCGCGCCGTTGAGCATCACCGTATCGCGCGACACGCTGCTGCCCGACGAGGCGTTGCAGGCCTATGTCGACCGCCAGATCAAGATGCTCACGTCCAAGCTGCGCGGTTACACCCGCATGGGCAATAAAGCCGTTTCGCTTTCCGCTACCGCACCTATTGCCGGCATTCAGATCGACGCGTACTACCTGAACCAGGGCCGTCCGCTGTACCAGCGCCAGGCAGCCTTTGTAATCAGCCCTGGCCGCGCATTGATCTTCTCAACCACCGCGCAAGCAGACTTCAGCCCTCAGCAAAACGAAGACTGGGCCAACCTGCTGGCCAGCTTCACCCCGCGCAACCCCGTCGTGACCAACGCCGAGCCAGGCGAACAGGAGTAACCCCTCATGTTCGAAGCGGCCAGGTTCGGCGACGAGATTTCGCACACTAGTGCACTGGGAGGCTTCCTGATCGGCGCCGCCCTGGGCATCGCACTGGTGGCCACGGTGGCCATCGCCACCTTCACCTGCGGATTCGGCGTGGCCTTGCTCGCCGGCATGGCAGCCGGCATCGGAGGCAGCTTGCTGACCGCCGCCGGGGAGGCGATAGGCAGTATGTTCTCATCCCCCTCAGGGACGATAACCACTGCCTCACCCAACGTCTTCATCAACAGCCGCAAGGCCGCCCGGGTCGAAAAAAGCATCGGGGCCTGCGACAAGCACCCCGGCCCGGTGCAGATCGCGGAAGGCTCGACCAACGTTTTCATCAACAGCGTGGCAGCGGCGCGCAAGGGCGACAAGCTGACCTGCGGCGCGACCATTTCCGGCGGTTCGGACAACGTTATCATCGGCGGCGGCACCTACCGATACCTGCCGGTGGACGACGAAATCCCGAAATGGCTGCGCACCACCGTCGACGTGCTGATGGCCGTCGCCGGCGCCGCTGGCGGCATCGCCCAGCTGATCAAGGCCGGTACCCAGGCCGGCATGAAAGCCATCATGCCGTGCGCACTCAAGTTCACTGCAGGCTTCATTGCCGGCGAAGTCGCCAGCCGTTACGTGGTCGAACCCGTCGCCCGCCGGGCAATCGGCGGCCTGACCGGCAACCCGGTCGACCTCACCACCGGCCGTAAACTGATCCCTGACGAAATCGACTTCAGCCTACCAGGCCTGATGCCGATCGAATGGTCGCGTTTCTACGCCAGCGATTTGACCGTCGACAGCGTGCTCGGCCGCGGCTGGGTACTGCCGTGGGAACAAAGCCTTCGCCGTAGCGGCAACTTCGTCTACCTCACCGACAACCAGGGCCGCGAAGTCCCGTTCGTCAACATCCTCCCGGGTGAGCGCATCTACAACCCGCACGAGCAGGTGTACCTGGTGTGCACCGAGGGCGGCCACTACATCCTGCAGACGCTGGACAACCTGTTCTTCTACTTCGGCGAAGTACCGGACACCGACACCGACGTCCCGCTGCAGCGCATCGAAAACGCTCTCGGCCACTTCCTGCATTTCACCCGCACCGAGCAAGGCACGCTGACCGACATCAGCGCCACCGGCGGCACGCGCGTACACCTGCACTACGACAACCCGCTGGGCCGCCTGACCGAGGTCAAGAGGGTGGTCAACCACCAGCCCGTGGAAACCCTGGCCCAGTACCGCTACGACGAACACGGCCAGCTCAGCGCCGTGGTGAACCGCAATGGCGACACCGTGCGCAGCTTCAGCTACGCCGACGGCATGATGGTCACCCACAACAATGCCATTGGCCTGGGCTGCCACTACCGCTGGGAAATCCTCGACGGAAAACCGCGCGTGGTCGAACACTGGACCAGCGACGGCGAACACTTCCATTTCCGCTACGACTTCGCCGCGCGCACCAGCTGGGCCGCCGACGTGCTCGGCCGCGAACTGGAGATTCACTACAACGAAGACCACCGCGTCATCGCCAGCCGCGACTACGGCGGCGAACGCTACGCCATCGACCTGGACGACAACGGCAACATGGTCGGCCTGGACCTGCCCGACGGCAATCGCCTGCACTTCAAGTACGACGAATTCGCCCGCCTGCTGGAAGAAACCGACCCGCTGGGCCGCACCATCGCCTACGAATACCACCACCTGACTACCCTGGTGACCAAGGTCACCTACCCGGACGGCAGCACCTGGCAGGCGCGTTACGACGACAAGGGCAACCTGCTTGCCGAATTCGATGCGCTCGGCCAGATGACCGAGTACCTCAACGGCGAAAATGGCCTGCCGCACACCATTATCGATGCGACGTACAAGTCCAAGTACCTGTGGTGGAACACCTTGGCCCAGGTCGAGCGCTATCAGGACTGCTCGGGCAAGAGCACCTACTACCGCTATGACGAGCGTCAGCATCTGGTGGCGGTGACCGATGCACTGAAGCAGACCACCACGCTGGAGCGCAAGCCGGACGGGGAGGTGGTCAGGATCGACCATCCGGACGGCACGGCGGAAACCTTTACCTACAACGTCTACGGTCAGGTGCTGACCCACACCGACGGCAAGGGCCAGACCACCCGCCTGATGCGCACCGCCCGCGGGCTGCCCAGCAGCCGCCAGGATGCCAAGGGCCAGCGGGTCAGGTACGAGTACGACAAGGCTGTCCGTTTGACCGCGTTGGTCAATGAAAACAGCATGCCGTACCGCTTTGCCTACGATGCCTCGGACCGGCTGGTGGAAGAAGTGCGGGTGGACAACCTGACCCGGCGCTTCACCTATAACGACGGCGGCCATCTGACCCGGCTGGATGAAATCGGCTACGGCGAAAATGGCGAACAGCCGCAACGCGAAACACTGTTCGAGCGCGACCCGATTGGCCGGCTGGTGGCCAAGCTCAACCGCGATGCGCGACAAGACTATGCCTATGACGATGTTGACCGGCTGCTGAGCATTCAGCGGCAACCCAGCGGCATCGGCAAGCAACTCGGCATCACCGAAGAAAAGCTCGAATACACCTATGACCTGCTCGGTCGGTTGACCCAGGAGATCGGCCCGCAAGGCACGCTCGACTACGAATACGACCCGCTGAGCAACCTGACCACGCTGACTCTCCCGGACGGGCGCAAGGTCAACCACCTGTACTACGGCAGCGGCCACCTGCACCAGCTGAACCTGGACGGCCAGGTGATCAGCGACATGGAGCGTGACGACCTGCACCGCGAGGTGTACCGCACGCAGGGCAAGCTGACCAGTTGCTTTGGTTACGACGCGATAGGGCGCAAGGCGTGGCAGTTCGCGTCCAAGTTGCCTGCCGACAAACTCTCGCAGGTGCACAACCCCGGCATCAATACGTCGTTACTGGTGGAGCATGCGTATAACCCGATTCATCGGCGCTACCAGTACGATCCGGCCGGCGAGTTGGTGCGTACGCTGGACAAGCTGCGCGGCGAGATCAAGTACGAATACGAAGCCAACGGCCAGTTGCATAGCCGCGATACCGGCTCGTTAGTTGGCAGCGAAGAGTTCCGCTACGATCCGGCAGCCAACCGCCTCGACTTCAACGCGCGGCAACTGGAGAAGGTCAAGGACAACCGCATCAGGCGTTGGCGGGATCAGGAGTACCGCTATGACCCGTGGGGCAACCTGATCGAGAAGCGCTCGGGGCATAGCAAGCTGCAAAACTTTAGTTATGACTGTGAGAACCGACTAATCCGTGCTGAGACGCTGGTCAATGGCAAGTTGGAGAGCACTGGCGCGTATCGCTATGACAGCCTGGGGCGACGGGTTGCCAAGCAGTCTGAGATCGATGGCACCACGGAGCAGAAGCACTTCCTCTGGCAAGGGCTGAGGATGCTGCGTGAGGAAACGCCGGGGCAGAGCATTTTGTACCTGTATGAGCCAGGCAGCTATGCGCCACTGGCACGCGTTGATCAGGGCGAAGGCGAAGAGCAGAAGGTCTACTACTTCCATACGGATCAGATTGGGACGCCATTGGAGTTAAGTAACAGCGAAGGCGAGATCGTATGGCAGGCGACCTATCGGTCTTGGGGAGCGATTGAGGAACAAACAATAGACCAAGTCGAGCAAAATCTGCGATTCCTAGGTCAGTATTTCGATGGCGAAACCGAGCTGTATTACAATACATTCAGATACTACGATCCTGAAATTGGACGCTTTATCACTCAAGATCCAATTGGTCTAGATGGTGGGTCTAATCTCTATTACTATGTTCCAAATCCCACTGGCTGGGTGGATCCATGGGGCCTAGCCTTTAAAAGTGTCAACTTCGAAGGCTCTGCGGATCTATTTCCTGTAGTGGGAAACCAAAAAAATATTGTTTCAATTCAGCTTCAGGGATCGAGAGGTAGAGACTTTACTGAGGCATTTAAAGAGGCTGGTTTAACTAGGGCGCAGGTCAAAGCGGCTGGGAAATATACATGGCATCATTTGGATGACTTTGATCCGACCACAGGTAGGGGGACTATGCAGTTGATTACTCAGTCAGCGCATGAGGCATCTTTGCCGCATACAGGATCTGTAGCCCAATTTGAGAAACACTTTGGTCTGCCTTCAGGTGCATATGGAACATCCGATGCCGTAGGTATAGCGCAAGATAAGGGGTGGCTTAAAGGTCGCCCGCAAAAAACAACATCTTCCACTTGTTGAGTGTTGATAATGACTGACTTTAAGCTGTTGCAGTGCGGTTCGCCGATTTCCGATGCTGATATTGAGGCGCTGGAGGCGCAGATTGGCATTAAATTCCCCTTGATGTTTAGGACGCTATATCGAGCGTACAATGGCGGATCACCTGTTCGAGAGTTTTGGATTTCGGATGAAGATTTTGAGCCAGTGAGAGTAGAGGACTTCAAAAGCATATCAAGTGTAGGGGCTGAGGATGCTAATGATACAAAATATATCGGTGGGTGTTATAAGTTGATGCGGGAGAGAAATGTTCTTCCGTCCCAGTTAGTCCCCTTTGCAAGTGATGAGGCTGGCAACTTCATCTGCCTGGAGATAGGTGTGGGGAGGGTTATTTATTTTGCGGTGGATACTTTCCAAACAGACGTTGATATGCATCTTAATCATGTTAATGCTCAAAGAGTCATGTCGAGTTCCTTTGGCGATTTTGTCGATTCTTTAATTGATGAGGAGGATGTTGATTTCTGATTTTATGTGGGGGATTTAAGTATCTTGTGGTGTGAATATTGTGAGTGATGTTTGTATTTGATGGTTGCGGTTGTAGCTACTTGATTTGGTGTTCAGCGGCTCGATAGTATGTTTGATCTTTAAAAGTATAATTTTATAGCGCCTCACCTTTGTTTGTCTCTTGTTTAGTCAGGCAAAATGGATAGCACCCCGTAAAGTTTGCTAACAGGAGCTGAAACAAGAAAATCGACTTCAGCCTACCAAGCCTGATGCCGATCGAATGGTCACGCTTCTACGCCAGCGACCTCACCGTTGACAGCGTACTCGGCCGCGGCTGGGTGCTGCCGTGGGAACAAAGCCTGCGCCGCAACGGCAACTTCGTTTACCTCACCGACAATCAGGGCCGCGAAGTCCCGTTCGTCAACATCCTCCCAGGCGAACGCATCTACAACCCGCACGAGCAGGTGTACCTGGTGTGCACCGAGGGCGGCCATTACATCCTGCAGACGCTGGACAACCTGTTCTTCTACTTCGGCGAAGTGCCGGACACCGACACCGACGTCCCACTGCAGCGCATCGAAAATGCCCTCGGCCACTTCCTGCACTTCACCCGCACCCCCGAAGGCACCCTGACCGACATCAGCGCCACCGGCGGCACCCGCGTACACCTGCACTACGACAACCCGCTGGGCCGCCTGACCGAGGTCAAGCGGGTGGTCAACCACCAGCCCGTGGAAACCCTGGCCCAGTACCGCTACGACGAACACGGCCAGCTCAGCGCCGTGGTCAACCGCAACGGCGACACCGTGCGCAGCTTCAGCTACGCCGACGGCATGATGGTCACCCACAGCAATGCCATTGGCCTGGGCTGCCACTACCGTTGGGAAACCCTCGACGGAAAACCCCGCGTGGTCGAACACTGGACCAGCGACGGCGAACACTTCCATTTCCGCTACGACTTCGCCGCGCGCACCAGCTGGGCCGCCGACGTGCTCGGCCGCGAACTGGAGATTCACTACAACGAAGACCACCGGGTGATCGCCAGCCGCGACTACGGCGGCGAACGCTACGCCATCGACCTGGACGACAACGGCAGCATGGTCGGCCTGGGCCTGCCCGACGGCAATCGCCTGCACTTCAAATACGACGAATTCGCCCGCCTGCTGGAAGAAACCGACCCGCTGGGCCGCACCATCGCCTACGAATACCACCACCTGACCACCCTGGTGACCAAGGTCACCTACCCGGACGGCAGCACCTGGCAGGCGCGTTACGACGACAAGGGCAACCTGCTCGCCGAATTCGATGCCCTCGGCCAGATGACCGAGTACCTCAACGGCGAAGATGGCCTGCCGCACACCATCATCGATGCGACGTACAAGTCCAAATACCTGTGGTGGAACACCCTGGCCCAGGTCGAGCGCTATCAGGACTGCTCGGGCAAGAGCACGTACTACTGCTATGACGAGCGTCAGCATCTGGTGGCGGTGACCGATGCACTGAAGCAGACCACCACGCTGGAGCGCAAGCCGGACGGGGAGGTGGTCAAGATCGACCATCCGGACGGGACGGCGGAGACCTTTACCTACAACGTCTACGGGCAGGTGCTGACCCATACCGATGGCAAAGGCCAGACCACGCGGCTGATGCGCACCGCCCGCGGGCTGCCCAGCAGCCGCCAGGATGCCAAAGGCCAGCGGGTCAGGTACGAGTACGACAAGGCTATGCGCCTGACCGCGCTGGTCAATGAAAACAGCATGCCGTACAGCTTTGCCTACGATGCCTCGGACCGGCTGGTGGAAGAAGTGCGGGTGGACAACCTGACCCGGCGCTTCACCTATAACGACGGCGGCCATCTGACCCGGCTGGATGAAATCGGCTACGGCGAAAATGGCGAACAGCCGCAACGCGAAACACTGTTCGAGCGCGACCCGATTGGCCGGCTGGTGGCCAAGCTCAACCGCGATGCGCGACAAGACTATGCCTATGACGATGTTGACCGGCTGCTGAGCATTGAGCGGCAACCCAGCGGCATCGGCAAGCAACTTGGCATCACTGAAGAAAAGCTCGAATACACCTACGACCTGCTCGGTCGGCTGACCCAGGAGATCGGCCCCCAAGGCACGCTCGACTACGAATACGACCCGCTGAGCAACCTGACCACGCTGACTCTGCCAAACGGGCGAAAGGTCAATCATCTGTATTACGGCAGCGGCCACCTGCACCAGCTGAACCTGGACGGCCAGGTGATCAGCGACATGGAGCGCGATGACTTGCACCGCGAGGTGTACCGCACGCAGGGCAAGCTGACCAGTTGCTTTGGTTACGACGCGATGGGGCGCAAGGCGTGGCAATTTGCGTCCACTCTGCCCGCTGACAAGCTGTCGCAGGTGCACAACACCGGCATCAACACGTCGTTGCTGGTGGAGCATGCGTATAACCCGATTCATCGGCGTTATCAGTACGACCCAGCGGGGGAGTTGGTGCGCACGCTGGACAAGCTGCGTGGCGAGATCAAGTACGAATACGAAGCCAACGGCCAGTTGCATAGCCGCGATACCGGCTCGTTAGTTGGCAGCGAAGAGTTCCGCTACGACCCGGCGGCCAACCGCCTCGACTTCAATGCGCGGCAACTGGAGAAGGTCAAAGACAACCGCATCAAGCGTTGGCGGGACCAGGAGTACCGCTATGACCCTTGGGGCAACTTGATCGAGAAGCGCTCGGGTCATAGCAAGCTGCAAAACTTTAGCTATGACTGCGAGAACCGGCTGGTCCGCGCTGAAACGCTGGTCAACGGCAAGCTAGAAAGTACTGGGGAGTACCGGTATGACAGCCTGGGGCGGCGGGTTGCCAAGCAGTCGGACATCAACGGCATCACGGAGCAGAAGCGCTTCCTCTGGCAAGGGCTGAGGATGCTGCGTGAGGAGACGCCGGGGCAGAGCATTCTGTATTTCTACGAACCTGGCAGCTATGCGCCGCTGGCACGGGTTGATCAGGCCGAAGGCAAAGAGCAGAAGGTCTATTACTTCCATACGGACCAGATTGGGACGCCGCTGGAGCTGACCGACAGCGACGGTGAGATCGTTTGGCAGGTGACGTATCGGTCGTGGGGAACAATTGAACAGCAGACGGTCACTGAAATCGAGCAGAATCTAAGGTTCAGAGGTCAATACTTTGATGCTGAAACAACGCTTCACTACAACACATTTAGATACTTCGACGCAGAGATTGGGAGATTTTTGACACAAGACCCAATCGGTTTGGCGGGTGGTGACAATCTATATCAATATGCGCCTAGTCTGATAGGTTGGGTAGATGAGCTAGGTCTTTCCTGTAACTCTGATGCCAAAGTGCTCAGGAAGAATCTTGGTGCAAGTCCTCAAGGGGGCGGTCAATACGATGCTCACCATATCGTAATGTCAAACTCAAAAGATGTGCGGATGGATGCACTTCCTAAGAAAATGGAAGATTTTGACATCGATATTAACGACAAACGTAATGGTATATGGCTGCCGAATACCGAATCTGCCAGGGTTCCGGGCACTACTGCAACTCCTCATAAAGGCGCTGGAATCCACGGGAAAGCCTATAAGCAACATGTTTTTGATAAGCTTTCCGGAGCCAATAGCCGAGACGAGTTTTTAAGCGCGCTCTCAGACGTGAAAAAATCACTGTTCGATGGCATTTCATTCAAGACGATTAGGTAAGTAAGCTGTGATAAGTGAATTAGAGGCTCTAAAAAATGAAGCAGCCAAAATGTTGGCTGATAAGTCATTTATTTCTGTGTTTAGCCAAGGTGAGATGAAAAGTGATCGGGAATTATGGTCTAAGGGGCCGGCATATTCAATTATCCCGTTTGAGTTAGAGATGGCCGGCGTAACGCCGGCAAAAATGAGTGACAGAGAGCCGGCAACTAAAAAGAATGTGCACAAATATTATTGTTATGGTGATCAAGTTACTAGGGTCGAAATCTACAATTCTAAAGGGGAGGTTCATGAGGTTGAGAGATTGATTTATTCTGAGGGGCGTGTATGCGCGCTTAATACTAACCGCCATGCTGAAAATTTATGGTTGAAAATTGCAGAGTACACGCCTGATGAGGGGGTGGTGCGATCCTGTCGGGTGGATCAGGACTTGGATTTTTGGTCCTTTGCGTACGAATGGAGTGCTGGGGTCCTTAAAGGGATTACGAGTTTTTCTTCTAATAGCATTCCAGGTGTCAAGATCTATCCCGAGTACAATGAAGCACATGAGTTGCGTGGGATGTACTTCTTGAAAGATGAGTCAAAGGTGTATGTGTATGAGCGTTAATTTTTATCTGAGCGTTATTTTACAGGTGCTCCAGTGATATTGATCGCTTAATTTAGTTGCGTTAAGAATTTTAAACTTGATGCGAGAGGTAAGTTTGTTTTAGAGGTTGTTGGTAGTAAAGTCTATGGTGTTTGATGGTATTGCCGTAAAAGCTCGAGGTAGAACTCTCGGCATGGTTCATTCTTTGAGTGTTTGTTAGTGTTTTGTACGCAGATATGTGGGGTGATTGTGTTTGGATCGGTCATGGTTGGCTGATGGCGGCTTGATTCAAGACTGGTTGGTGTTAGTGACTTATCATCCACAGGGTGCAAATTGACTAATGGTGATTTTGAGTTCCGTTTACACTAAGGTGTAAAGACTGCCCAAGACTAGGCTCATTAACATTGACGATTAGGTATGGAAGTGGCTGCCAACCTTGCCTCAGCCACTTCTGATTTTTTCTTAGTTCCGGCCTTATCCTCAGAGTCGGTTAGGGTTTGCCTTTTTCTTAATTTATCAACTGTCTTGGCTGTATCCTGCTGCGCAAACAGGCGCGACGATTGCGGGCAGCTACCTCGCCGGGCGCTTCATCGTTGGCCCGGCCATCGAACGTGCGGTCGGCGGTTTCACCGGTAATCCTGTCGACATGACGACTGGCCGCAAATTGCTGGCCAATGAAACGGATTTCGTCCTGCCCGGGATGATGCCGATCGAGTGGTCGCGTTTCTATGCCAGTGACCTGACTATCGACAGCGTGCTCGGCCAAGGCTGGGTACTGCCTTGGGAGCAAAGCCTGCGCCGCAGCGGCGGCTTCGTGTACCACACCGACAACCAAGGGCGCAGTGTCCCGTTCATTGACCTTGAACCGGGCGAAAGCATCTACAACCCGAACGAAAAGATCCATCTTGTCCGCACCGTAGGCGGCCACTACCTGCTGCAAACCCTGGACAATGTGTTCTTCTACTTCGGTGAAGTACCGGACGACAACACCGCCGTACCGCTGTACCGCCTGGAAAACGCACTGGGTCACTACCTGCAGTTCACCCGGGATGCCAATCAGCGCCTGACCGA